>CALDJN010000254.1 GCA_937901695.1 uncultured Anaerocolumna sp. | reverse complement strand
TCTTAGGCTGCCCAGGCGGTCGGCTTAATTTTATATACATTGTACTCCCCGTGAGTTCATTCTCACTTTCCGCCAGTCGTACAATTTATCTTAATTAAGTGTAACTGATAATTTGTAATTTTTCAATTGATTTTTATTAATAATAATTATAATAATAGCTTATGTATAAAAAAGAATCCGGGTTAAATCCGGGTTGCCGTCACAGTTCAGCCAGTCCCATCTCCCTTTTGCGCAGACCGTCTGAGTGCATCTTGTGAAGTGGAGCGGTCTGAACCCTCTAAGGAAAGGCAAGTAAAAGGCAGATGGGATGCCACTGGCTGTAAAACGGGTTGTCAGACTTTGTGAATATCTTCATTGAATTTGTAAAAATAATGTTGTATAATTTACTCAAATTATATATAAAAAATTTACTACGTAGTATCATTAATTCTACGGATAGGAGTATTTATGCGAAAGTTTAAAATTACAGATATATTAATCGGATTCGTCTTCACCCTATTGTTTATATCTATTGGTGTTATAGCTGCTATTAATTTTAGATTCCTATATTATAAGGATATTGATAATTTAAATATTAGCAAAACATCAGGTCTTGAAAAGGACGTAATTATTGAAAATTATGATGCTTTAATTGATTATAATTCACCATTTTACAAGGGCGATTTAGAATTTCCAAGTCTCCCATCTTCTCCGGATGGACTTCAACACTTTATAGAGGTTAAAAATATATTTATCGCTTTTTATTATATAGCTGCCATATCTATTATAATTAGTTTAATCATTATAATTTATAAACACCATAAGAAAGAAAACAGTTACCTCTTAGTATCTTCCATTACCGTTTTAGTGATTCCTATTATAGCTGCATTGGGAAGTTTCATTAATTTTGATGCTATATTTGTATTATTTCATAAAATATTTTTTAGAAATGATTTATGGCTTTTTGATCCAGCCAAGGACCCGGTAATTAATATTTTACCTGACACATTCTTTTTCCACTGCTTATTAGTAATTGTCGCATTTGTCCTTCTTGGCAGTATCCTATTGCTTATATCTTATTTCTGGACAAACAGTAATATTCAATACCGTAAACGTAGAACTATTTATTACAAATAAATACTTGGAATTCCCCCCCGGCACAGACCCGACCCTTTAATAAGATAATAAAACAGCTATTTGAATCCTGTCATTCTGAGCCTGAAAGGCGAAGAATCCCATTAGGAAGAATCTTATTAGAAAGAATCTTATTAGGAAGAATCTTATTAGAAAGAATCCCTTCAGGAAGAATCACACTATAAAGAATCCCTTCAGGAAGAACCACACTATAAAGAACCCCTTCAGGAAGAATCTCATCATGAAGAATCTCATTATAAACTTGGGATTTTTCAACTTAGAATCCCTCTATAATAAATTTGTTCTAAGAATAACATGTTTTGAGATTCTTCGCCTTTCAGGCTCAGAATGACATAGCCTTTTTTAATATTCCTATATTTATTATTCATTTGTTTTCATTTGTTCTTTATTTGTTTTTCATTTGTTTTTCATTTGTTTTTCATTTGTTCTTTATTTGTTTTTCATTTGTTTTTCATTTGTTTTTCATTTGTTTTCCATTTGTTCTTTATTTGTTTTTCATAGCGTAAAATGCCTTTTCGCTTATATAAGCTAAAGCGAACTATGTCTCACTTTCATAATTATAAGGTAGTCGAATCACGAATTCCGTCCCCTCACCTAATTGGCTATCTACTTGGATGGTTCCATTATATAATTCTACAATATGTTTTACTATAGACAGTCCCAAACCAGTTCCGCCCTGTTTTCTGGCTCTTCCCTTATCTACACGGTAAAATCTTTCAAAGATTCTGGGCAATTGCTCTTTTTCTATACCGATTCCGGTATCTTTTACTTTAATCATAAGCATACAAGCTTCTTCTTTACAGATTAAAGTTACGGTACCCTCTTCCGTATATTTAATAGCATTATCTAACAGATTAATAAGTAATTGTTTCATACGACCCGGATTACACGTAAATAGCTTTAAGTTTGCTTGTGGCTCAAAAATAATATCAATCTTATCTGTTAATTTCGGTTCTAACAGGTCAATAACGGATAACGCACATTGATTTATATCAACAGGTTCTGTATCATAATCATTTTTAGATTCAATTTCGGATAACAATAAGATATCCTGTATTAAACTAGATAAGCGTTCTGCTTCAATATCTATAATATCGATAAATTTATTTGCAACCGCTTCATCCTTAATTGCACCATTCTTAAGAGTATCAATGAAACCTCGGATGGAGGTAAGGGGTGTCTTTAATTCGTGGGTTACATTGGATACAAAGTCACTTCGCATACGTTCTAACTTCTTAATCTGTGTTACGTCCTCAATAATAAGTAATACGCCAAACCACTTTTTATCTTCTCTTCCTAATGGAGTTGCTGTAATTTGAATATTTTTGTTATTACCAGACAATAAGATTCCTTCCATAGTAACACTGGAATTCGTCTTTCGAACCTGATCTATGGCATCAAAAATGGCAACATTTCTTAATACATTATATAAAGACTGCCCCTTCATATTATTATTTAAAGGATTTACTATATCAACAAATGCTTTGTTGTAAAATAAAACTTCATTAGAGTCATCAATAGCAACTACCCCACCTGTCATACTAGTTAACATAGCTTCCAACTCAATATTTCTTTGAGTGAGACTATCAATAGTTTCTTTCAGATTTGTTGTCATAGTATTAAAAGCACCGGCAAGCTTTCCAATCTGGTACTTTTCTCTTGTATAGATTTTTGTATTATAATTTCCTTTTGAAATTCTTACAGCAGCTTTGGTTACTTCGTCAATAGGTTTTGATAAAAAGTTGGTAAATATAAATGCAGCAAAAGTAGCAATGATAAAACATATGATAATTGTATAGATGGTAGCTCGAAATAACTCATCATCAAATTTAGATAAAGCAGATAAAGGCAGAGACACTCGCAGTACTCCGTTAAAATCTCCATTAGATACCGGTACCGCACTATAAGAATAGTTATTTTTCATGGTTTGTGAGTAACGATTTACCGTTACACTTTTCCCTTTTAATGCTCCTATAATTTCTTCCCTATTTTTATGATTTTCCAACTGGTCCGAAGTACTGGAATCTGCAAGTACCTCACCAGACCTATCTATAATCGTAATTCTAACTTGGTACTTTTCTCCATACCCTTTTGCAAATTTCTGGAAGTCCTCTTTAGATTCTAAGGTCACTTTATCGAATATATCTCCAATTAACTGAGCTTGCTTCAAATGATAGTCCTGACTTTGTTTATCAATAAACTGATGGCCTCTGGTCCAAAATGCAACAATAGAGATGCCTATTGCAATTAATATAATAGCTAAAAAGCTAAATAATAATTTTTTTTGCATGATAACCTCTATTCTAGCGCTTTAGCGCCTTTTTAATAACGGTAGCGATTTGTGCACCAGCACAAATTGCCGGTTGAAAAAACAATGTTTTTTCAAC
>CALDJN010000253.1 GCA_937901695.1 uncultured Anaerocolumna sp. | reverse complement strand
GCAACCAGATTCAGAGCAAAATGTTAGATACCGGTAACCTGCTTAATTTTATTCCAAAGGAGTGGAAAGAAGCAAAAGGAGTTAATGTAGAGGAGAGCGGGCATCCGTTAACACTTCAGACATTAAATAAAGTATTTATGTTTAATAATCTTGGAGATAAGTCATATACAAACTGCTGGGATTTTGTATATGAAAATGAAAGCCCATTATTTATGGGTGTTGATTCAGAACCTGTAGGCAAGAACTTTCTATATATGTTAACCAATGATAAATATTCTACATATCTAAAAAATGCATTTGATGCACTAGACAGTACAAAGCAGGCTTATTTCCAGAAAACAATTGATGAAGTAGCTAATGACGCAAAAAGCCTTGGTCTTACAAGTGAAAATGCGAAATATGCTCTTGCCTGGATTAAATTATGGTGTGAACAATATAACGAACAAACAGATGATGGTCCTATCTGCAATGAACTTGTTACAAAGTCTGCAGCAGGTGAAAGTGGACTTTTAGTTTATTCAAAGCTGCGTTCTGTTGAAGAGTCCGATGATGTTTCCGTAAATAATGTGACAATAGCAGCTTACCAAGATGGATATGTTGGTATTGGCGGATACGCTTATAAACATTATCTTCAAGTTGTAAAAACTGCGCCACTTCCATGGACGGCATGTGCATTTATCGCCTATATGGCAACTACTGAGGAAGGATTTTATGCTTGGGGTAAAGACATGGGCGGTTATAGTGCAAATCCTAATATCAATCAGGATCATACCCAAGATGGTTATGTAGATGGAACCAATACCTATCCTGCCAAAAACGATAGAGGATATGACTGGTGGGTAAGTGAAGATGGTGGAGCTTTAGTAGTTGAAGATCCAAAATATTGCTCAGAAGTATCTTTTAATATGAGTGACTGGATTGATGTTATCATCGGTAACAAAGCAGTAGCAGAATAAAAACTGTAACCTGTCATTCTGAGCCTGAGCCTGAAAGGCGAAGAATCTCATGAATCCTGTCATTCTGAGCCTAAAAGGCGAAGAATCTCATGAAGCCTGTCATTCTGAGCCTATAAGGCGAAGAATCCCATCCGAATCAAGAGTGTGAAAAAGCCTTTAATTTATTATATGTCATTCTGAGCCAACGGCGAAGAATCGCAGAAAACATAGATTATCTAGATTCTTCGCCCAATTCAGCCATGCTGAATTTGTGCTCAGAATGACAAAACAATGACAGCCATGCTGAATTGTACTCAGAATGACAAAACAATGTCAGCTATGCAGAATTTGTGCTCAGAATGACAAAACAATGCCAGCCATGGCAAATTGCATTCAGAATGACAAAACAATGTCAGCCATGCAGAATTCCACTCAGAATGACAATTTTGTAACAGTTCTAATTATAAGAATAAAAAGGGAGGTAACTATGCAAAAACCTAGTAATACGAGAATTATTATGAATAAGATTAAAACCTTCCTATACAAACCTCAAAATGTGGTTTTGTTAGTTTTAGGCATCATTCTTTCTGTAACGACGATAGCACCAATCATATCTATCTTTGCAGATACTTTTTCCGTACATTTAGGCTCCATAGATGCACACCTTACAGGAAAAACTTCAGGCTACACTTTAGTCAATTGGATTGATCTTTTTACCGGTAATTTAAGCCGTCAAAATGTTTGGATTCCCCTTGGAAATACAATTCTATTGGCTGTATTTACCTGTTTAGGTTCCATTGTATACGGAGGTATTTTTGCTTATCTGGTTACAAGGACAAATTTAAAGTTTAAAAAATATTTAAGTTCAATTTTTATATTTCCATATATTATGCCACAATGGACCCTGGCTGTAGTATGGCAGAACTTGTTTAACAGCCATGCAGTTACTGGTGGTTCGGATGGCTTACTTGCTTCCTTATTTCACATTACTATGCCTGTCTGGTGGTGCAAGGGACTATTTCCCAGTGCAGTAGTGCTAGCACTTCATTATGCACCGTTTGCTTATATAATGATTGGTGGAATCTTTCGTAATATGGATGCAAACTTGGAAGAAGCTGCGGTTATATTGAATACACCAAAATGGAGAATATTCAGCCGTGTTACCCTGCCAATGGTTAAGCCCGCAATATTATCGACTATTTTATTGGTATTTGGAAGCGCAATGGGCAGCTACCCGGTGCCTCACTATTTAAATTTAATAACTTTATCTACAAAATATGTCAGTATGAATGTTAACAGAGCTGGAGAGGCCAGTATTCTTGCTATTATCATGATGGTATTTGGCGTAGTTATCCTTATAATGAATCAGGTAACCACAAGCGGCAGAAAAAGTTATACAACTGTTACCGGTAAATCGGGACAGACGAGTAAAGTAAATCTGGGCAGAGTAGGAAAATATCTAATTGCAGTGATATTTATCGTATTAACAACAATTACCAGCATATATCCCATCATTTCCTTTGCTATGGAAACGTTCTTACCAAACCCAGGTGATTATAGTTTCCTTACCTCAGGAAATCTAAGCAATTTAACCCTAAAATGGTGGATAACTTCAGAGAACTTAACGGAAAGCGGAATGTATGGACAATTGGGAATCCTATTTAATTCCACCATATGGAATGCATTTAAAGGTACATTAATCGTATCCATATGCTGCTCTTTATTGGCAGGTACCATAGGAACACTTGTAGGATACAGTGTTAGTAAAAACAGAAGAAGTAAAGCTGCAGGCTATGTTAATGCAATAGCTTTCCTACCTTATCTGATACCTTCTTTGGCAGTAGGTGTATCCTTTTTCATTTTTGGTTCGGCTTTAGGAATTTATAATACTTATCTTCTCATAATCCTTGCAGGTACAGTAAAATATATACCATTTGCAAGTAGAAGCGCACTTAACTCTATGCTTCAGCTAAGTGGTGAAATTGAAGAAGCTGCGATTATTCAAAACATTCCATGGTATAAGAGGATGTTTAAGATTATCATTCCAATTCAAAAGTCATCCATAATCAGTGGATATTTATTGCCATTTATGACTTGTCTTAGAGAACTAACACTATTCATGCTATTGTGCTCACAGAATAAGATCGTTACAACCTTGCTGGATTATTTTGATGAAATGGGGCTGTATGCGTTTTCTAGTGGTATCAATCTAATATTAATTATATTTATAATAATATGTAATGGGCTGATAAATAAGGTTACGGGTGCAAGCCTGGATAAGGGAATTGGAGGGAATTAATATGCCGGAAATAGTATTGGAGAATGTTACGAAAAGATGGGGAAAGTTTTATGCAGTGGATAATCTTAACCTTGTAATAGAAGACAATGCATTTGTTACACTACTTGGTCCTTCAGGATGCGGAAAAACAACAACACTTCGTATGATTGCAGGCCTTGAAACGCCAACAAGCGGGAAGATTACCATTGGTGGAATTACTGTATTTGATAGCGAAAAGGGAATTAATATTTCTGCTAATAAAAGACATGTAGGTTTTCTATTCCAGAACTACGCTTTATGGCCCAATATGACTGTGTATCAGAATATATGCTTTGGTCTTAAAAATATCAAGGAAGATATGGCTACGGTTGATTATGATGTTAAAAATGCAGATACGCTAATTAAAATTCTAAGTAAGCCGGAAGAAGTGGTTCAGGTTATAAATGAATGTATGGATAAGTCCGGTGTTCTGGATACGAATAAAGCATTGATAAAACTAATTGATTTATATGATATATCCATCTACACTGCAAAAGAACTTTTAAGTTATAAACTGCAGGAAGGTTCTAATAGGGAAGAAAAAGTTAATGGGGAAGAAATAGCCAATATAGAAGGAAAAATCAATATAGAAGGAAAAAATAATATAGAAGGGAAAAATAATCTAGAAAGAAAAATCAATCTAGAAAGAAAAACCAATCTAGAAAGAAAAACTAATATAGAAGGAAAAAATAATATAGAAGGAAAAGCCAATATAGAAGGAAAAGTTTATATAGAAGAAAAGGCTAATGATATAGAAGGAAAAAATCATATTGAAGAAAAGGCTCAGGTAATATGCCAAAAGTTAAAGTTGGTAATAGAAAACTCCAAAAAGAAACATAAAGAAGCCGGCTGTGAACTGAACGAAAACTATGAAATTACGAAAAATGGTCAGGTTGTAAAAACAGTCAGAAAAATGACAAAAGAAGAAATCGATTTAGCAGTTAGAAGGGTTTCAAGAATCGTTAAAATTGGCATGTTTATGGATCGTTATCCCAGCGAACTTTCTGGTGGCCAGCAGCAACGTGTGGCTATTGCGCGTACATTAGCTCCGGAACCAGCAGTTCTGTTTATGGATGAACCATTATCTAACTTAGATGCAAAATTAAGACTTGAGATGCGCTCAGAATTACAAAGACTTCATATTGAAACCGGAAGTACATTTGTATATGTTACCCATGATCAACTGGAAGCCATGACACTAGCTACAAAGATATGCCTGATTGATAATGGCGTGTTAAATCAATATGATAGACCTCTTGATGTATATAACAAACCAAGTAATTTATTTGTTGCTGATTTTGTAGGAAATCCTGCTATTAATTTTATGGAGGCAAAAGGAGAGCAAATTGCAGATGGAAACTTTGAACTGAATGTCCTTGAGAACATGAAAGCTACATTTATGCCAAGAGAAAAAATTGACATGGCTCTTTGGATAAAACAGCAGAAGATGGAAGAGGAGAGCAAGCATCAAAGTGAGCTTGCAAAGCAAAAGGATAAAAAGAATGTTGAAAAGGGAAATAAAGATTCACGATTCCAGTATCGCATTGCGAAAGTAGATGAAAGCGAAGCATTGGGAGAAGAAAAGCAGATTACATACAATGATTTTGTTATCGGTATACGTCCTGAATTTATTAAAATCAGTGAGAATGGCTCTTTAACAGGGGAAATATACAGTGCCATGCCCACAGGTATGGAGACTACAGTAAAAATCAGAATAGGTAATTTCTTATTTACAGGTGTTGTATTTGGTGGTGTCCTGTATGAAATTGGGCAGAAGGTTAAACTGGATTTTGATGGGAAGGGGATTTTGCTATTTAGTCGTAAAAACGGTAAAATTATTGCACAAGGCACATTAAAAATTATAAAATAGCAGACAGAATGGGAGAAAATAAATTGTAAAATCATTGCACAAGGTTTAAAAATTGTAAAATCATGAAAGAAACTATATACAAGCTATGAATTATTGTCAATTGCCATAATGACTTGAGTTTCCGTTCTTTTATCCACAATCAGTGAATTTCACTGATTTGTTATAAA
>CALDJN010000252.1 GCA_937901695.1 uncultured Anaerocolumna sp. | reverse complement strand
GGCTGCTTCATCTGTAGCATATGGTGCATATTTTTTCCCATCTTTATCAATAACAACGCCCTGTTTTAAACCTTGTGCTGCCATGAAAGGCTGTAAATCCCATGTTTCAGATAAGATAACATTGTATGGGTAAAAATCTTTTGATGAATTCGCTTCTTTTAATGTTTTAAACACCTCATAGTAGCCGTCTAGAGTTGGTTCGATGCTTTTGTAATCAATTCCTGCAGCTTCCAACATAACTCTATTTAAAGCCACAACTCTATGTACTTCCTTTTTATTAAATCCTGCATAGATCTTACCATCAACGGTAATGTCTTCCCACTCTTTTGCATCAACGTTGTTCATTAGAATATCAGAAGCTTTCACACGATCCGTAATATCCAGCAATGCCTCTTGTTCAATTAGCTTCATGTAATTTCCAATATTAATATAGATTAGGTCATATACTTCTCCACCATTTAACTTCTGCATTAATATTGAATCATAATCCGATGCTGGTTTTTCAATCTGAACATCCAATCCAGTTGCTTCACTTAATTTTTCTTGGAATAATTTCATTTCTTCTTCATCTTTACCGCCGGTTACAGCAGCCATAATTCGAACAGCGCCACTAGCTTCAGATGTCTCATCCTGGGCTTCTTCCGCTTTATCACTATCGCCTGAAGCTTCTTCTGCCTTTTCATTGGTTGCATCCGTTTTACCAGATGTTGTTTCCCCATCTTTTGAACATCCCGCTAAGAGTCCCCCTACCATTGTAGCAAGCAAGAACATGGTTAGTAATTTTCGTAACTTCATATTGCTCCTCCTTAAATATGATTATTACAGCCTAATATATTTTGGTATATTTTGCTGTTAAAATTATATTATCATGTTTATTATAATCTGTAAATCATATTTTGCAATATTTATATATTAAATATAGTTATATTAAGTTTAATATGCATTTTGCCCAGTTTGCAATATAAAATCATATATTGTCCCAATAATATGCGTGTTTTTAAGCCTTGTCTGGTTTTCTTTTCGTATAAGATTTTTCTTTTTAATTATACTTTCAGTCAGAAAAGTATAATTTATTGATTGATTATACTTTTCTGACTGAAAGTATTAATATCAAATTTTTGCTAACAATCCTTACCATTTTCTATCAGGTAGTCTTTCCTTTAAAAAACTTTGCTTGTATTTCAAAATTCTCATTAGCGATCTGTTCGCCTGCAATCAAGCTTAATATAAGTTTAATTGCTTGCTTTGCCATCTCTTTCTCATCTTGTTTCATATGGGTGAAAGTAAATCCTGTAGGAGCAAGATATTCTTCGTCGATACAGCAAGCCTTAATATCCTCACCAATTTTAACATCCGTTTCATTTGCAGCTTGTACCAAAGCCGATACTACCCCGAACTCTGTGCAGACAATACCATCTAATCGATCTTTCATTTTACTTAAATAATTCTTAATTATTTTAACATGCTCCGATTCTGGGCAACTATCTAGATAGTTCAAATGATGGGGAAGTATACATTCTTCGAATTCATCTAACCCTAATTCCTTAATTCCAGCATAAAAGCCCTGTCTTCTTTCAATCAGTGAGGTTGTTCCACCGACATCCGTTGTTATTAATCCAATACTTTTACAGCCTCTTTCATGTAGATGTTTTACTAATTTATTCACTGCATCTATACTAGCTGTACGTACAGAAGGTACAGGAATTCCTGACATTTTCTTATCGATTAATACAATCGGAAAATTTTCAATTACTAATTTTAGAATTGCTTTATTATAATGACTTCCATGGCAAGGCATAATAATGATTCCACATACACCTAGTGTACATAGAAAATTAATTTCTTCAACTTCTTTTTCTCGGTCGCCATAGGAAAACCGGATGCAAAGTTTATAACCCGCCTTATCCGCTTCTTGATCCATATAAAACATCATATCTAGTCCAAATGGCGAACTGGCATGTTCTAAAACTAAACCTATTATTTTTTTCTTATGGTTTTGCGCGGATAACTCTTCTTTAAATCCATTATTACTGTCAATTATACTTGGTGCATCACTTTGCTTATTCTTTATCAAATTATTTGAAACTTTGATATTCGAAGATACAAAGGTTCCTCTTCCAGGAACACGATAAATATATTCTTCCGTTGCCAATAATTCTAGTGCTTTCTTTATTG
>CALDJN010000251.1 GCA_937901695.1 uncultured Anaerocolumna sp. | reverse complement strand
ATGTTATTGCCCTTCAATGTTATTGCCCTTCAATGTTATCGCCCTTCAATGTTATCGCCCTTCAATGTTATTACCCTTCCATTTTATTACTCTTCAATTTTAAAACGTTGCTGTTCATTTGTAAGTAAATTTATCAGTTCAGATAAGCCGTCTGTGCTTTGCTCAACCTCATGAATTGTTTCACGCAAACATTCTGCTGCACTAGCAATTTCTTGCGTTATTGCTGCATTTTCCTGAGACAGTGCGGCAACTTGGGATACTTCAGTGGACACGCGTTTTGTTTGACCCACAGCATTAGAAGCATCATAATCCATTTCTTTAAGTAATCCGGCAATATTCTCAGAACTTTTTATTATCTCATTTAAATGACTTGATGTATCATTTCCGATTTTTTGCTGCTCTTGTATTAATCCCGTTGTTTCATTAGAGGAATTACTGATAGCAGCTATATTATTGGTAATTGCGCCGACCAACTTGCTAATTTCTATTACCTGTAGGTTAGAGGCTTTCGCTAATAAACCAATCTGATCAGCGACAACTGCGAACCCCTTGCCTGCTTCACCAGACCGTGCAGCTTCAATTGAGGCATTTAAAGAAAGAAGATTTGTTTGCTTTGCAATTCCTGCTATTATCTCAGTAATATCTTCTATTTTCTTTGCATCATCTATCAATTGAATAATTAATTCTGACATATGTTCTGACTCAGTATGCACGTTTTTAATATTTTCATTTAATTCAATCATGCTAGCATGTCCGCCCATTGTTTTTTGAATTGAGTCATTGATTGCGCTGTTTACTTGTTCTATTGTACCGGTAAGTTTTCCCATACAGGAATTTACTTCTTCTGTTGCACTGGAAATATTCGTTATGTTTTCTGCCAAATCATTATTTGCTTCAGCTACCTGTTTTGTACTTTCAGAAATGCTAGCTGCATTTCGGTTGGTATTATCGATAACCTTAAGCGTGCTCTTAACCGTATCCTCCAGTTTATTTGTAACTTTTCCCATTGATTTTATCATTTCTTTAATATTGCCAATCAATATATTAAAACCATGAGCCAACATTCCCGCTTCCCCGCCATATGTTTCTTCTATATCAACTGTAAGATCTCCATTTGCTACAATTTCAGCTTTTTTATTAATTTTAAGAATTGGCACAGTGATTGATTTTGATACTTCATAAGCAATAAACAAATTTATTATCAAGCATATGGAAGAAACTAACCCAGTCTTTAATACCATGGCTTTCTTATATGTAATTTCGTCATTTCTTGAAACAATGGATTTAATATATCCTTTATATTCACCTGCATAATCCTTAAAAGGAACAAGTAGAATTAATTCTTTTTTATTATCAGATAGGTACGAAACTGTTTGACCTTCTTTTAATTTTGATATATCTTTCTCAGCATTGATATAATCATCTTTTTCTTCTGTTGAAGCAAGGAAAGATTGTCCTGTTTCTTCGTTAGGTTCATTGTCAAACAAATATATGTAGTACTTTCCATTCTCTGTTTCTTGAAGGACCTTTAAATAATTTGTTCCAAAGTTCATTCCAACCTCGGCACTGCCGATATGTTCACCTTTGTATTCTATTGGCATAACATACCGAAATCCAAAGCCTGCAACGCCACTTTCTATTCCGCCTATCTCTTCACGATTTTTATTGACATAAACAACGGTTGGTCTAAATTCTGATAAATCATCACCATACTTTTCCGGCTTGTGGGCTCGATAAAAAGAAACAGATTCCGGAGTATGAAATTGTAGTTGTTGTATGCCACAATCAAATAACTTTTTAAAAACAGGGTCTACCAATTGTGCCAAATGATTGCGATCATTATTAGCGAATGCCTCGATAACTTCTGGATTGTCTGCAACTGCATGAACAGCAATTTTAGCCTGCCCAATTTGATTATTCATTTCTTTCTCAATCGTACTTTGAATAATATTGATTTTATTTCCATCGATCTTATGAATCATACTATTAATTCCATATAATTCGTTTATTGTAAGAATAACAACTACGATAAGTAACATTCCAAAAACTAATGCTAGTAACTTATATTTAATCGACCTCATCCTAGCATATTTTTTAGTTTTACCACCCTTCATGACTTAAGCTCCTTTCGACGTACAAATTCCATCATCATATTTGCATATATTCTACAATATAACTTATAATTCAACATTATTATAGCATTTTTTTCATGCCTTATCTATAGATAAACCGAACTATAGTTAAATTTTTAACAATATTATTTTAACAATATTGCAAATGTTAATAATGATAAAAATTCCATGTGAATTAATAATATTGGGAGCTATATTAAAACCTGAATTAGAAGGGA
This sequence comes from uncultured Anaerocolumna sp., assembly GCA_937901695.1. GTDB lineage: Bacteria > Bacillota > Clostridia > Lachnospirales > Lachnospiraceae > Anaerocolumna. The sequence goes on along the minus strand of CALDJN010000251.1, from coordinate 6,983 downwards.
CTGTTGCAAAAAAAAATTGTCATTCTGAGAGCAAATTCAGCTTGCTGAATTATGCTGGAAGAATCTCTTTACCGTAATGAGATTCTTCGCCTGCGGCTCAGAATGACAGCTTTTAAATTATCATCATAAGAGTTATAAAATCTAATTTTTAATGCAATTGGATCATAGTGCTTTATCCTTATCTTCTTTGCTTAAGTTAGTCTCATCAAAATAAAGATTCATCAGACATGCATCGAAGTACTTTCCATCAATATAAAAGAACTTCTCATAATATCCTATTTGCTTAAAACCAAACTTCTTATAAACATGAATAGCACTTTCATTATCTACTTTTACAGTTAGCTGAATAACGGATAATTTCACAACTTCTTTTCCAAATTGTATTAGTTCTTTCATCATTGCTGAACCAATACCTTTATTCCAATAATCTTTTTTAACAGAAAGAGCTATTTCACCTCGGTGGGAGGATCTTTTGCTTCTAAAACCAGACAAGGACCCTATAGATACAATATTGCCATTATCTTTTCCTAATAACATAATAGAACTTAAGGAGCTTTTGAGATTTCTTATAAGATTCTGTTCCTCTTCTACTGTCATATAAAATTCATTTTCTCCAAATAAGAGATTGTTACTTTCTCCACCTACCACATTCAAATATTTTATGATAGCTTCTGCATCTTCTTCTGAAGCTTTCACTATTGATATATTATTCATAATTTTTCCCCCTTTAAATTATTTATCATCATCTTTAAGAAATCTATTTTTAATGAATAAAAATGCACTAATAAGGAAAATAACAATCAAAACAATAATGGTAATTTGGGTAACCGTATTAGTTCCCTCCACTATCTTTTCCCAAGAAGCACTGGCTACCACACCTAAAGTTACCAATACTGTATTCCATACAAGTGATCCAATGGTGGTAAATATCATAAATATACCAAATTTCATATTTGCCATTCCTGCAGGTATAGATATTAAACTACGGACAATCGGTATACACCTGCAAAATAAAACAGTACTTTTTCCTTTACTATTAAACCAGTCGCAGGCACTGTATACATCTTCTTTATGAAAATGCAGTATCTGACCAACTTTTCCATCTAGAATTCTGCCTAGACGTTCTGCCGATAAAATTCGTCCTACACCATATAAAACAACTGCACCAAGTAAAGATCCTATGGTAGATGCTACCACTACTCCCCAAGCTTGTAACTTTGTATATGTTGTCATAAATCCACCAAAAGTTAATATTACTTCAGAAGGTATTGGCGGAAATATATTTTCTAACATAATTAACATGGATATTCCTAAATATCCAAACTTATCCATAATATTAATAATCCAGTCCTGCATAAATAAGCTCCTCTGTTTTCTATCAATTCAATTAATTATATTGTATATTTTCATAATTTACAACCCAGAATCAAATATTTTATTTTCCTATTAAATTCCTATTAAATTAATTAAATTAACTCTTAAATTAATGATAGCCATTAATATCCCTTTATGTTATTATGTATGTCAAAGTAGATATTCCCACTTGCCTATGGCAAGTTTATGCCTGTGGCAAGTTCATACCTATGGCAAGTTCATGCCCGTTACAAGTTCGTGCCTGTGGTAAGTTCGTACCTGTGGCAAGTTCGTGCCCGTGGCAAGTTCGTGCAGAGAGTTACCCAAGCTTACAAAGTGGGGGGCTTCCCTGATGTGACTAAATAACTACGATATATTTTTGAAGAGAATGGGGTGGTTTTATGAATTTCTTAGATAATGCAGGTATATGGATTTATTTCATTATTTTCTTTGGAAAAATCTTGGAGGTAACCGTTGCAACTGTCCGGGTTGTATTAATAAACCGTGGAGAGAAAAAAATTGGGTCAATTATAGCATTTTTTGAGATTTTAATATGGTTGTTTATTACCGGAACAGTTCTAGAAGGATTTCAAGATGATATATTGCGAGTTATTGTTTTTGCATTAGCATTTGCCATAGGTAACTATTTAGGCTCCTGGCTGGAAAATAAATTAGCTTTTGGTCTAAGTTCTATTCAAATAATTGTATCAAACAATGAACAGAGTCATGTGTTGTTAGATGATTTAAGACAAAATGATTTTGCCGTTACTATAATAAAAGGGCAAGGTAAAGATGGAGAAAGAGATTTAATGGTACTTCATCTGCTTCGTAAACGTATACCAGAAGCCATGGAAATCATACATTCACATTTGGAAAACGCTGTAATCATTGTAAATGATGTTAAAACTCTAAAAGGTGGATATATTAAAAAGTAACATACATAATTTAATAGATCGTAAAGAATATGATGGTCCCTGATAATTATTTCGGGAACCATTTATTTTTTACACCTTAGTAAATAAATATTTTTAAATTTTAATTATATACTATTTTCATTATATACTATTTTCGTTATATACTATTTTCATTATATATTAATGTAATGCTATAATATTCCCATCATAAAAATAACATATAATACGAATCCTATTATTGTTCACCAATCTGCATTTCAATAGGAGGGTCTTATGAACAGAGTACACTATAATGTATCCGGACTACTAAATAATACTGTAAAAACTCAAGTCAAGCACGTCTTAAGCGAAATTGATGGAGTTCATAAAATTAATGTTGATTTAGGTAGAGGTTCTATAGAAGTTGGTTATAATGATTCCACTAATGAAAATGAAATTAGAGATGGTATTGAACATGTAGGATGTAAAATTGAATAAATATTACTGTATAGTTAATATGAATTCAATAACATTTACTATTAGGGCTGTTGCATAATCCTTTGCAACAGACCCTCTCTTTGATTTTTTAATCTATTTCTAATCTTCGTCTTATTTACTCCTCCCCGCAATTATAGTAAAATTGATAAATCAGTATAAAGAAATTAATTTAAAGGAAGAATAATGTAGTATAACTTTCTTTAATTAATTTTATTTAACAAAAAACAAAATTAGAGAGGTGTTTCTATGTGGTTTTCGAAATCAAAAGATGACGTTACAAAAGAGTTGAATGTCAATCCTTCCACTGGACTAACCACTCAAGAAGCGAAAGCAAGACTTGAGAAATATGGTCCTAATAAGTTGAAGGGAAAACCAAAGAAAAGTCTAATTACCCTTTTCTTTGCACAACTTAAAGATATGTTAATTTATGTGCTATTAGCAGCCGCTGTTATCACAATATTTATTGGAGAATATGTTGATGCTATTATAATCCTTATAGTTGTACTAATAAATGCAATTATCGGTGTCGTTCAGGAAGCTAAGGCAGAAAAAGCGGTAGAAGCCCTTCAGAAAATGACCACCCCCAAATCACTGGTTAGACGTGATGGAGAAGTCAAAGAAATTAATTCCGATGAAGTTGTCCCTGGTGATATTATTATATTAGATGCAGGTAGATTTATTCCTGCTGATTTGCGTTTATTAGAAAGTGCAAATCTTCAAATCGAAGAATCTGCACTTACCGGTGAATCTGTACCTTCCACCAAAGATGCAGATGATATACATGCAGATTCAAAAACACCAATTGGTGATAAGACAAATATGGCTTTTATGTCCACCCTTGTTACTTATGGCAGAGGCGAAGGTGTTGTGGTAGCTACTGCTATGGAAACAGAAATTGGTACCATTGCTAAGATTTTAGATGAAGATAACGACGAATTGACTCCATTGCAAAAACGTCTGGAGGAATTAGGAAAAGTCCTCGGGTATTTATGTATTGGTATCTGTGTTCTTATCTTTGGTATTGCTCTTTTACAAGGCAGAAATTTATTTGAAATGTTCTTAACAGCAATTAGTTTAGCCGTAGCTGCTATTCCAGAAGGTCTAGCTGCTATCGTTGCTATAGTTTTAGCATTAGGTGTTACAAAAATGTCTAAAATCAATGCAATTGTTAAGAAACTTCCTGCAGTTGAAACCCTTGGTTCTGTTAATATTATTTGTTCTGATAAAACAGGTACCTTAACTCAAAACAAGATGACGGTTGTAAAGAATTATACGATTGGAAATTTAAAGGATGTTTCCGTAACTGGTGAAAATCTGAATCCTACTAACGATGAGTCAGAATTAATTCGCTCTTTAGTGCTATGTTCTGATGCTACTTATGAAAATGGAGAAGGAACCGGAGACCCTACTGAAATTGCACTTATTGTATTAGGGGAAAAATACAATATGAAGAAAAATGATTTAAATGCAAATCATAAGAGAGTTTCTGAAAACCCATTTGATTCTGATAGAAAGTTAATGTCAACCCTAAATGTAGAAGGTTCCGGTTACAGAGTTCATACGAAAGGCGCTATTGATAACTTATTAAAGATATCTACTACTATACTAGTTGATGGTAAAGTAGTTCGATTAACAGAAGAATTCAAAGCTGATTTATTAAAGAAAACCGAAGAAATGTCTGATGCCGCACTAAGAGTTCTTGGTGTTGCTTACAAAGATACAACAAGTATGATTGCTCCTGAAGATATGGAAAAAGATTTAACTATAATCGGTATTGTTGGTATGATTGACCCTCCCAGACTGGAAGTTAAAGATTCCATTAAAGAAGCAAAACTTGCAGGTATTACTCCTATTATGATTACAGGTGACCACAAGAATACCGCTGTTGCGATTGCAAAAGAATTAGGTATTGCAGAATCAATTGAGCAAAGTTTAACTGGTGCTGAAATTGATGAATTATCCGATAAAGAATTCTCTGAAAAAATTAATAATTACAGAGTATTTGCCAGAGTTTCACCAGAGCATAAGGTTAAAATTGTAAAAGCATTTAAAGCTCATGGAAATATTGTTTCCATGACAGGAGACGGTGTAAACGATGCTCCATCCTTAAAATATGCAGATATCGGTGTTGCTATGGGTATTACCGGTACGGATGTTGCTAAGGGTGCCAGTGATATGATTTTAACAGATGATAACTTTTCAACTATCGTAAATGCTATTGAAGAAGGAAGAAACATCTATAATAACATTAAGAAAGCTGTTATTTTCTTACTATCCTGTAATTTAGGTGAGGTTATTACTGTATTACTATCCATCATCTTCAAATGGCCAGTTCCATTAACAGCTACTCAGATTCTTTGGATTAACTTAATCACTGACGCACTGCCAGCTATTGCATTAGGTGTTGACCCAGGTGATAAAGATGTTATGAAGGAAAGACCAAGAGAGCCTAAGGAAAGCTTTTTCGCCAGAGGTGCAGGCGCCAAAGCGGCAATTGGTGGTATACTAATCGGTACTCTCACATTACTTGCTTTCTATTTTGGTTTAACAGGGCGTGGATATGTATTTGGTGCCGGAAATCCTACTGAAGCACAATTAATGTATGCTAGAACAATGGCATTTGTTGTACTTGCAACTTCCCAATTGTTCTACTCCTTATCCATAAGAAATTCAACAAAATCCATTTTACAAGTTGGTTTATTCACTAACATGAAATTAATCGGTGCCATTGTAGTTGGATTCATACTTCAAGCAATTGTTATTTCTATTCCGGCCTTAGCAAGTGCATTTAAAGTACACAATTTACCACTTAATGACTGGGGAATTGTTATTGGATTTGCTTTAATTCCACTTATTGTAAATGAAATCATTAAGATATTTATGAGGGTTTCAGAAAAAAAGAAGAAGCAAACAGACAATATTGAAATAATTGATTAATTTGTCATTTCTATGAAAGCGTGTCATTACTGTGAAAGCTTGTCATTACTGTAAAAGCGTATCATTACTGTGAAAGCTTGTCATTCTGAGCCTGCAAGGCGAAGAATCTCTTCTTGAAAATGGGATTCTTCGCCTTTTAGGCTCAGAATGACAATTTTGAAATAGGTTCTTCGTCTTACAGTCGAGACTGCTGAAAAAGTCATTTTTTCGATAAAACATAAAAATTAACAACGTAACAATGTGGGTTTATGGGATTAACTTTTATATAATTATAGAAAATAAGGACTTTTTTAGTGGTCTCTTACAGGCTCAGAATGGCAATTTGTAAATGAGATTCTTCGCCCTTTGGGCTCAGAATGACAGTTTTGCAATATCCACCAAGGTTATATTATCCTTATCTGCATTTTCCAGACTAGTGAGCAAAGCATTGGCTGTATCAAGGGAGGTTAAGCAGGTAACGCCGGTTTCTATTGAAGTACGACGAATTAAGAAACCGTCTCTTGATTTATCCCTGCCTTGGGTTGGAGTGTCAATGACTAAATCAATTTCGTGTCCTAATATTAAATCCAATATAGTTGGTGCCTCTCCATCCAATTTATGAACCGGTATAGCTTTTACACCATTTGCATTCAGTATTTTAGCGGTACCTTTTGTTGCATGGATTTCATAACCTAAAGCTTGAAAACGTCTTCCAACTGCAACAGCTTCCGTTTTGTCAGCATCTTTTACGGTAATAATCATCTTTTTATGCTTTGGCAGCTTTACACCTGCACCTAAGAAAGCTTTGTATAAGGCTTCATTAAATGTCTTAGCAATTCCTAAGCATTCACCAGTAGATTTCATCTCCGGCCCAAGGCTGATATCCGTACCACGTAATTTTTCAAAAGAGAATACTGGCATCTTAATGGCTATATACTCAGACTTGGGAGCAAGGCCGGTACCATATCCTAAGTCCGATAATCTGGCTCCCAATATTACTTTAGAAGCAAGATCTACAATTGGAATTCCAGTAACCTTACTTATATAAGGTACCGTTCTGCTAGAGCGAGGATTTACTTCTATTACATATACTCTATTTTCATAAACTATAAATTGTATATTGATTAATCCTATAACTTGCAGAGATCTTGCCAGTTTCCTTGTATAGTCCACAATTATCTCTTCTATTTCATGGGATAAACTCTTGGCTGGATATACGGATATACTGTCGCCAGAGTGAATGCCGGCACGTTCCACATGTTCCATAATACCCGGTATTAATATTTCCTCTCCATCACAAACTGCATCTACTTCTACTTCTTT
>CALDJN010000250.1 GCA_937901695.1 uncultured Anaerocolumna sp. | reverse complement strand
TATTATCCGGCTATTGGTGCTGCTTTACTATCAAGTTCAGAACAAAATCAAATATTTACTTTAAAAGAAATTATAGATAAAGTCTGGCGCATTGCTAATATTAAGGATGAGGACGTGGAAATACTCCCTCCACTATTTGAAAATGAAGCTGAATATGACCAATTTAAAGCAAGACACAGTAAAGCCACTGTAAAAAGGAAAAAGCTATCAGAATACAAAGGTAAAAGTTACCTGGGAATTGACGCTGGTTCTACAACCACCAAAGTGGTGCTAATTGGGCAGAATGGGGAACTTCTGTACACTTACTATGGAAGCAACGAGGGAGACCCTATTCAAAAAGTGGTTAAGGTTTTAAAAGATTTATTTAAAGCTCTTCCCAAAGGTGTAACCATTGGAAAAAGTACCGTCACCGGTTATGGAGAAAATCTTCTGAAAGCGGCACTTCATGTGGATATTGGAGAAATAGAAACCATTGCACATTATAAAGCAGCGGAACATTTTCTCCCTGGGGTAGATTTTATCTTAGATATTGGCGGACAAGATATGAAATGTCTGCGTATCAAAAATGGAACCATTGACAGTATTCTTCTTAATGAGGCATGTTCCTCCGGCTGTGGTTCCTTTATCGAAGGTTTTGCAAATTCCCTGAATATGACGGTAGAAGACTTTGCAAAGGAAGGAATATTTGCAAAAGCTCCGGTAGATTTAGGAACAAAGTGTACAGTATTTATGAACTCTAAAGTAAAACAGGCACAGAAAGAAGGGGCAGAGGTTGGTGATATATCTGCAGGACTTTCCTATTCGGTCATTAAGAATGCAATATTTAAAGTAATCAAAATCCGTGATGAAAAAGACATGGGTGAGAATATCATTGTACAAGGTGGAACTTTTTATAATGATTCAGTCCTTAGAAGCTTTGAACTTATCTCTGGGCGAGAAGTCATAAGACCGGAGATAGCAGGGCTAATGGGTGCTTTTGGAGCAGCACTTATTGCAAAAGAGCGATATCAAGAGGGAGAAGAATCGACTCTTTTACATGGAGAAACCCTAACTAACTTTTCAGGAAATGCCTCATACAATCGATGTGGTAAATGTGGAAATCACTGCCTACTTACGGTAAATACATTTTCCAGTGGTGAAACTTTCATATCTGGTAATCGGTGCGAGAGAGGTCTTGGCTTAGGGGAAGATAAGTCCTCTAAGATGCCAAATCTATATGCCTTCAAATACAGTAGAACCTTTGACTACAAACCAATACCTATAGAAAAAGCAAAACGCGGAATTATAGGAATTCCAAGGGTTTTAAATATGTATGATAATTATCCGTTTTGGTTTACGCTGCTGACAGAATTAGGATTTCGAGTGGAGGTTTCTGCCCAGTCAAGTAAAAAGTTGTACGAAAAAGGACTGGAAACGATTCCTTCTGAAGCAGTATGTTATCCGGCAAAATTAAGCCACGGACATATTATTAATTTACTTGAAAAAGGGATTACCACTATATTTTACCCTTCTATTGTTTATGAGAAGAAAGAGTATGAAAATGTGGACAACCATTTTAACTGCCCAATCGTTATTTCCTATTCTGAAGTTGTAAGGAATAACATAGAACAGTTAAAGGAAATAAAGTTTATTGCACCATTTTTATCTTTGGATAATGATTTTTTGCTAATCCGAAGAGTTTATGAAGAATTTAAAGATTATCATGTTACATTAGATGAAGTAAAAAGGGCGGTAAGGGAAGCAAGAAAAGAGCTGGACCGGTATAAAAAGGATATTCAGAAAAAAGGAGAAGAAGTCCTTCACTATCTAAAGAAGCATAATAAAAAGGGTATTGTGTTATGCGGAAAGCCGTATCATGTGGATCCGGAGATTAATCATGGAATATCACAGCTTATAAATTCCTTTGATCTGGCAGTATTAACGGAAGACAGCATATCCCATCTGAAAAATTGCAATCAGGAATTACGTGTGGTAGATCAGTGGGCATACAACTCCAGATTATACCGGGCTGCAACTTTGGTTGCCGAAGAAGATTGCTTAGAACTGATACAGCTAAATTCCTTTGGTTGTGGTCTGGATTCCGTAACCAGCGACCAGATAGCGGAAATCCTTGCATCTGGTGGGAAAATGTATACTATGTTAAAAATTGATGAGGGAAATAATTTAGGTGCAGCCAAAATAAGAATTCGTTCTTTGAAAGCTGCCATAGAAGAAAGAGAAAGAAAAGCATACCAGCCAAAACCCAAGAAAATCACTTATGATTATCCAATATTTACAAAAGAAAAGAGAAGAACCCATACGATATTAGCC
>CALDJN010000249.1 GCA_937901695.1 uncultured Anaerocolumna sp. | reverse complement strand
AGTGAGATTCTTCGAGCATAATTCAGCAAGCTGAATTTGCTCTCAGAATGACAAAAATCACCTGAAATGACAGGACCTGCCCAGGGTGGCAAAGCTTGCTCAGAATGACAAAACTTTCCCAGAATTATAATGCTAAATAGTATCACAAGAAATGAAAGGGATTCTTCGCAAATTCAACTTCGTTGAATTTTTGCTCAGAATGACATGCTTGCTCAGAATGACATGCTTGCTCAGAATGACATGCTTGCTCAGAATGACATACTTGCTCAGAATGACATGCTTGCTCAGAATGACACGCTTGCTTAGAATGATAAAACTTGCCTATATTATTTCTATATATTTAATATATCATATAATTTCATAATACCATCACGAATATCATCTTCCATTACATTAGCATAGCCCAATAGGATAGTGGGAGGTAATGGGGCGTGAGCAGTGTTTTCCATTTCTGTAGTAGGTATATAGTGCTCATTTAAACCATATAGTTTAATACTGGATTTTGCGGCTAAAGCGATGATTTCCTTCTCTGTTAATCTGATATTAAATCTTACGACTAAATGTAATCCGGCATTTTCTCCTGTTATCTGGATTTTATCACTAAATATTTTTAGGCTTTGTATTAATAGATCATGTTTGTTTTTATACAATTTACGGGTTTTATTAAGATGACGCTCAAAGTAACCTTCCTCAATAAAACTTTTCATTATGTTTTGGTCTACCCTTGATACTGTTGAGGAGTAGAAATTAAAATACTTTTTGTATATTTCCAATAATTTTTCAGGTAATACCATGTAACCGATACGAATAGCAGGTGCTATAGCTCTTGAAAAAGTTCCGATATAGATAACTTTACTGGAGGAATCGATTCCCTGTAAGGAGGGAATTGGTTTACCTTTGTAACGAAATTCGCTGTCGTGGTCATCTTCAATTATATAGCGCTCTGAGGAAGAATTCGCCCATTGTAATAATTCCAATCTTCGTTTTATAGGCATTACAATTCCTAATGGGTATTGGTGAGATGGTGTTACATATACAATATCGGAATCTGTTCTTGATAAATCTTCAATAGATATTCCATATGAATCTAAGTTAATTGGATTTACGTCATAATGCATAGTTTTAAATATCTTATAAGCCTGCATATAGGTAGGGTTTTCCATAGCTATCCTTCCAGAAGCTGAAGAATACCTAAGCATTTGAGCAAGAAGCTGTAGAAGATAATCTGCCCCTGCGCCAACTATAATTTGCTCTGTAGAACAGTTTACACTTCGTGATTCATGAAGGTACCTGCTAATTGCCACTCTAAGGCCTTCATCCCCCTGATTATCACCTAAAAGGAATATCTCATTATTATTATCAATCATAAAGTTATTAGATAATTTTCTCCATATATTATATGGAAAGCTATTGATGTCAATAGCATAGGGAGAAAAGTCATATCGATAGGCAGATACTTTTTTCGGTTTTACAGGAATTGCAGTTGTTTTCTTTACTGTAATATGGGTTAACTCTGATACCATAGACACATAGTAACCACTTTTAGGAATGGATTCTATATACCCCTCTGATAAAAGCTGAGAGTAAGCCATATCAATGGTGTTTCTGCTTACTTGCATATGAATGGCTAAACTCCTTGTAGAAGGTAATTTGGTTTTTGGCGGCAGCTGACCGGATTTTATTTCATTTTTTATATATTCATATATCTGTTCGTACATAGGAACAGAGGAAGTAGAATCGATATTAATTGTAAACATAATTTGCTCCTTATTCTGGCATGGTTATTTAGACGATATTTGCGTTGATTAACAGATCCAATTAACATAAATATATCATTGTTTTAACTTTATTTCAAGTTAAGTTAACCTCACCAGGGAAGTCCACCTGCTTCTGTAATTTGGGCTAACCCCTACTTTGCAGAGTGGTAGGACTTGCCTGTTTCAGCAGGGGTTCAAGCTCCTGCTAAAATGCCACGTAGTAGCAATGAGGTTATGAGCAAGTAGCGTAAGCGGATAAACTTGCCTGAAGGCAAGTTTATCCGCTTTGATTATATTTATCTTGAATTAGATTCTAAAGTATGAGATAATAAGCTAAAAATTGTAAAAGGGATTAAGGAGCGGGGTCATGATTGATGTTATTAATGTTACAAAGAAATACGGAAAGTTTATTGCAAATGATAATTTAAATTTTAAGGTACTTCCTGGGGAAATATCTATTTTATTAGGCCCAAATGGGGCGGGAAAATCAACGATTATCAAAAGTATAGCTGGCTTATTAAGATTTAAAGGAAATATTTTGATATGCGGGCATAAAAATAAATCCTTAGAAGCCAAAAGATTGCTGGGATATATACCTGAAATGCCTGTACTTTACGATATGCTTACTATATGGGAGCATATGGAGTTTATTGCAAGAGCATATTCCCTAAAGAATTGGGAAGGCAAGGCAAATGAATTATTTGAAAGATTTGAATTAGACGATAAGAAAAATAAATTAGGAAATGAATTATCAAAAGGTATGCAGCAGAAGGTTAGTATCTGTTGTGGTTTATTGCCTAATCCAAGAGTATTATTATTTGATGAGCCTTTGGTTGGCTTAGACCCTCATGCAATTAAGGAATTAAAGTTAATGTTACAAGAATATAAAAAAGATGGAGCGTCCATATTACTTAGTACCCACATGTTAGACAGCGTTTCTGAATTCTGGGATGGTACTAATATTATGATGAACGGTAAATTTATGGCAAGAAGAACCCGTAAAGAAGTTCTTGGTACGGGAGAAGATTTAGAAAAGTTATTTTTTGATATTACAGAAAGCAAAAAAGAGAGTAAAGAGGAGGTAAAATAATGAAAGGACTTAGTTACCTCTTAATTACTACTTTTAAAAATCGATTCTTGTCTTTAAAAAGAAAACCAGTATTAGCTGTTTTGTATGGGATTATATTTATTAGTATAATTTTCATGATAGTAGCTTTTCAAGCTGATACTACTACAATAAAGGCTGCCTCTTATAAAGATATAAGAATACTTTATGGAATAATAGCATTAATAGGTATGCTATATGTTGTTGTTTTTTCCTCAACCGGCATATCTACTGGTTCAACCTTATTTTCCATGGCTGATGTAGGGCTGTTATTTGTTTCTCCCATATCCTCTAGAAAAATATTACTATATGGTTTACTAAAACAGATGGGTGCTACTATTGTAAGTGCTATTTTTATTCTTTATCAGATATTTACTCTAAGAGATAACTTTGGCATTGATTCCAAAGGCATTTTATATTTATTTATCATTTATGCCATAACACTATTTTTCTGCCAGTTATTATCCATTGCCATCTATATTTATAGTAATGGCAATCCATTTAGAAAGAATATAGTACGGGTTATATATTATGGAATTATAGCAATAATCGTTATAAGTGTATTTGTTTTACAATTATTTCGTGGTGGTACACTTTTAGAGAATGGGCTTACACTAGTTGATAATAAATCATTTCAATCTATACCGGTTATAGGGTGGGGAGTTATGTTCTTTCGTGCTGGAATAGAAGGAGATATACTAGCTCTTATAGTTTCTTTGCTACTTTATATTCTAAGCAGTATGGTAATCATTTCTTTATTTACTTCCGGAAATGCAGATTATTATGAGGATGTATTATATTCTACTGAAGTTACTTATAATAAATTTCAAGATGCTAAGAGTGGTAAGAAAACTTTTACAAAGAATGTGAAAGTGAAGGAAAAAGTAACAGGAATTAAAAAGGGTATTGGAAGTAGTACCATTTTTTATAAGCATTTATTAGAAAAGAAAAGAGAAAGCCGATTTCTTTTTGTAGACTCTTATACAATTATTGCATCTATTGGGGCAGGTATTGCAAGTAAATATATATCTTCTGGAGTAGCAGGATACATTATTTTAGCCGTATTAATATATATACAATTTTTTGGTACCATGTTAGGAAAACTGTCTATGGAATTAAAAAGACCTTATATTTATATGATACCACAAAAGTCTTTGCATAAAGTTGTTGCAGCTTCCTTAACTACTTTATTAAAAAATGTAGTTGATGGAATCCTGCTTTTTACTGTAGTATGTATCATAACTAAAACCTCTCCATTAATAAATGCATTTTTAGCATTGGCTTATGCAAGTGCAGGTTTATTCTTTGTTAGTTTTCAATTATTAGCCCAGCGTTTATTTGGCGGACAACCTAATAAAATCATATCATTAACCGTTGGGTTAGGATTATTTTTCATACTGCTATCACCAGGAATCGGCTTTAGTATATTTGCAGTTTCAGTATTACCTACTGCACTAACTTTCTTAGGTACCTTACCTTTTACATTTTCATGTGTTGTTATTTCAGCATTTATATTTGGATTTTGTGGTGATTTGCTGGATAAAGCGGAATATACAATTGGTTCAAACTAAAAGCTTGAACTCTTGCCAAAACCCGGAAAAACCTGTAGCAGACTGTTTATGGTATGAATTAGCAAGACAGTTGGAATATAAGGCAAAATAGAATAAACGCCAATACATAAAGGTTAGCACATTCTTTGCCGGCAGTCAGTTGTGTAGTGGGTGTGGATATAAGAATACAGATGTAAAGAATCTTGCAATAAGAAAATGGTCATGCCCTATATGTGGTACAGAACATGACCAAGATATAAATGCAAGTCAGAATATATTAGCCAAGGGACTAGGATTATTCTTTGAATAGAATAACGAAACTAGGGTAGGAACTACCCGAAGTCACGCTTGTGGGGTTAGTAGGTTATGAGGACGTTGAAGCAAGAAACCAGTAAGATTTTGCTTAGTGGTAGTTCACTTAGTAGGGACTTACTATAACTGGTTGTATTTGTTCGCCCTCTAATGCATATTCTATGGTTTCCTTTAATAAATTAGTATGAGCAACTAAAGAATTCGGTTTACCTTTTGGGCTATCCTGGCCAAATGGCACGAAATATATATTCTTAGTGTTTAAAACTAAACCTATGTTTTTTAGATTCATGCTTAAACCATCGTTGGTAGATATGGAAATTACTAAAGGCTTTCCATTTCTAAGATGGGCTTTTGCTGCCATGAGTACAGGAGTGTCCGTAATACCATTTGCTAATTTGGCTAATGTATTGCCGGTACAGGGTACGATTGCTAATACATCTAAGTACTTTTTGGGGCCAATTGGTTCAGCATCTTCAATCGTAGTAATGGGATCATTTCCTGTCATGTATTTCATTTTATTTAAAAAATCAGCAGCATTTCCAAAGCGGCTGTTAATTTTTTGAGAATTGTTAGAAAAGATGGGGTAGATATTTGCATTTTCATCAATAAGGTTTTCTACTTCTTTAAAGACTTTGTCAAAGGTACAAAAGGAACCGGTCAATGCGATTCCGATATTCTTTCCATACAAAGACATTGACTTCACTTCTTTCTAAATTTTTGACAATATATAATTATTAAGAGCTAAGGCTGAGGATTTTGGAGCATATATGCCCGGAAGACCAAGGCATAATTTGGCGTTCCTATGAATCTCTTTTGCAAAGTTAAAGTCAACTCCACCTGGAGCTGAGGCAATATCAATAATGACTACATTGGATTTTGTTTTTATGAGAAGTTCTTTTGGAAGTACTAACGTAGGTATTGTATTAAATATATAATCATATTCTTCAATTTTTTCTTCTAACTGAGATAGGTTTACTGTACCATAAGAAGCGGCATAGGCAGCAGAGAGAGCAAGTGGAGATCTGGCAGCTATATCAATATTACCGCATAAGCCTTTTAATTTTTCTGCCAACGTGCGGGCACATCTTCCAAACCCCAATATAAGACAAGCACTGCCGTGAAGGTTAGTAGTACTATTAAGGATGGCTTCCGCAATAGTACCTTCCGCAGTTGCTATGGTATTGTATAATGTAATTTCTTCCTGTTTCATAAGATCCTGATAATAGATTCCTAATGCTTCACAACGGCTTTTTAAATCTTTAGGTAAAACCCCGCCAAATAATTTGTGCTTAGCAGTAAGAAGGCTGCATAGGTTCTTTATTGTTAAATCGGATTGTGGGCTAATGGATACAATATGGTGCCCATCCTTAGATACAGGGATAGGAGTGATAATAATTTGACCAGCACTCATAGCTTCTAAGAAGGATGCTGACCTTTTACATAGTGAATCTAATATTGGGTCATCAAGTCCATATACAGTTACGGAGTAATTTTGTTTGACCAGCTCATTTGCCATATAAACCTGCCTTTTATCTCCGCCAATAAATGCAAAATCAAAGTAAGATAAATTCATTGAAAAGCCTCCTATTCATTATGAATAAAAATTATCCTATGTTCAATCTTAGTTTTATAACATTGCATTTTGGAATGTAAAATAGTCACTCCTGTGTATTTTCCTTGAATAAAAGGTAAGTAAGATGATTATAATATATGGAATTCTAACGAAAAAGTGCTTACTATTATTGTCCAAATCAAAACTTAATGTTTACATTTGGAATAAACTATGGTATCATGTAAAACGTATAAAAGATAGCCAATACTCAGTACGAGGACACTCCGACCTTAATCTTAGTGTTAGGCGTTTATAATTTAGGAGGAATTATTATGATTAGTAAAGAAAAGAAACAAGAAATTATCGCAGCTTATGGAAGAACACCTGAAGATACAGGTTCACCAGAAGTTCAAATTGCACTTTTAACTGAAAGAATTACAGAATTAACGGAACACTTAAAAGTAAATCAAAAAGATCATCATTCCAGAAGAGGTCTTCTTAAAATGGTAGGTCAAAGAAGAGGTTTACTTGAATACTTAAAGAAAACTGATATCGAAGGATATCGTTCACTAATTGAGCGTTTAGGATTAAGAAAATAATTCATGTAAGACTGAGATTACTTATGTGAGGGAGTGGATTTTTATCCACTCCTTTCTTAAGTTTTTCTGTAAGTACTTTTTATTAATAGGAGAGTTTATGAACATACTATTCAGAGTAAAAAATATTTCACAAGACAAAGCATTTTTACGAAAAATAATTGCCATAACAATACCAATAGCACTTCAGAACTTTTTAAATACTACTCTTAATTTTATCGATACATTAATGATTGGAACACTTGGTGAAACTACCATTGCAGCAGTTGGCCTTGCAAATAAAGTGTTTTTTGTATTCTCATTATTGCTTTTTGGCATATGCAGCGGATCCGGAGTTCTGACTGCCCAGTATTGGGGAAAAAGAGAAATGGAGAACATCAAAAAAGTCTTAGGAGCATCTTTGATATTATCTTTATTAGCTTCTTTCTTTTTCGCAATTCCAAGTATGATAAATCCAACGGGTGTTATGAGCATACTGACAAACAGTAATGAGTCTATAAGGATAGGTGCAATTTATCTGGCTATTGTGGCATTAAGCTATCCTTTTACATCAATTACCAATGCATATGTAACCTTACTAAGAGGTGTTAACCAAGTATTAATACCAGTTGTCATTAGTACAATTGCCATACTTACTAATGTGGTTTTAAATTATGTTCTTATATTTGGAAAGTTTGGATTCCCTGAGTTGGGAGTTGCAGGTGCGGCTATTGCTACAGTGATTGCAAGAGTAGTTGAAACAAGTTCCTTACTTATTATTATTTATGCTCAAAAAGGGCCAGCAGCAGCTAAGATTAGAGAAATGATTGACTTTAATCGGAAGTTCATAGGACAATTCTTTCATACGGTTTCCCCTGTCATTGCTAACGAATTTATGTGGGGACTTGGCGTAACCATGTATTCTTTGGTATATGGCAGAATGGGAGATGCCTCCATGGCTGCAGTAACAGTTTCCCAGACGGTGGAACAAATCATGCAGGTAATTTTTATTAGCATAAGCGGTGCTACCGCAGTTATATTAGGAAATGAATTAGGTGCTAATCAATTAGAAGATGCCGATAACCACGCTAAAAACTTTATTTTTATTCAAATTACTTTATCAATTTTAGTAGGAATACTCTTTTTCCTGGTAAGAGATCCGATTATCAGTTTATTCTATGTGTCAAATGAAGTGGCAGGTTACATAAGATTATGCTTTTTGGTATATATTTTATATATGCCATTTAAAATGTTTAACACTATGAATGTTGTCGGAATACTAAGAAGTGGAGGAGATACCAGAGCAGCTTTATTCATAGATGTATCTGGAGTCTGGTTCATTGGTATACCAATGGCTGTGTTAGGTGGATTGATATTACATTTGCCAATTTACATTGTATATGCCATGGTTTTTGTAGAAGAAGTATATAAATGTATAATAGGGATAATACGCTATCGCAAAAAGAAATGGCTGCGAAATATTATTTCTTCCGAGTGCATCTAGTGAAGCGGAGCGGTCTGAACGCACGAAGGTAAGGCAAATAAAAGGGAGATAGGATGTCACAGGCTGAACTGCAACAAATTCATAGGATTAAATCCGAAGGAATAATGAAAAATTTAGTAGTAATTTTAATCTTATGGTGCTATAATAACTAGGAATAGGGTCAATTTCCCTATTCTTAGAGATATTTGCGTAATTAGTAACGCAAATACAGTTTAGACGTTGGAGATAATTTCCGAGACTTCTGAAAAGGTTATCGAAGATGAATATCGAAGATGATATTGGCAGGAATAATATCATCAGGAAGAATATCATCAGGATGGATACATTAAGAAGTAAACATCCAGGTTCGGTGAATTTTTCAGTAGTTTCGGCATCTCCAACACAAAATAATTTACAAATAAGGAGAGTAAATATGTACAAAAGTTATTCCATGGAACTTGCTGGCAGAACACTTACTGTTGATGTAGGTAGAGTTGCTGCACAAGCCAATGGTGCTGCATTTATGCATTATGGTGATACGGTAGTATTGTCTACTGCAACGGCATCAGATAAACCAAGAGAAGGAATCGATTTCTTCCCATTAAGCGTTGAATACGAAGAAAAGTTATATGCTGTAGGTAAGATACCTGGAGGTTTCATTAAAAGAGAAGGTAAGGCATCTGAGAATGCAATTTTAACTTCCCGCGTTATTGACAGACCAATGAGACCATTATTTCCGAAAGATTATAGAAATGATGTAACACTGAACAACTTAGTTTTATGTGTTGATCAGGACTGCAGCCCTGAATTAACTGCAATGCTTGGCTCTGCAATTGCAACAGCTATTTCTGATATTCCATTTGATGGACCAACTGCCTCCACTATGGTAGGTATGGTTGACGGAGAGTTGGTATTTAACCCAACAAGTGAGCAAAGGGATAAATCAACTCTTAGCTTAACAGTAGCTTCTACAAGGGATAAAGTTATCATGATTGAAGCTGGTGCTAATGAAATTCCAGAAGATAAAATGATTGAAGCTATCTTTGCGGCACATGAAGTAAATAAACAAGTTATCCAATTCATCGATAAAATAGTTGCTGAATGTGGTAAGGAAAAACATGATTATACTAAATTTGAAATACCAGAAGATATGTATAATGACATGGTTTCCTTTATTACTCCAGAAGCAATGGAAGAGGCAGTATTTACAGATGTAAAGCAAGTAAGAGAAGAGAATATCAAAGCAATTAAAGAAAAATTAGCTGCCCGTTATGAAGAAATGAATCCAGACTGGGTTTCATTCATTGATGAAGCTGTTTATAAGTTCCAAAAGAAAACCGTTCGTAAGATGATTCTTAAAGATAAAAAACGTCCTGATGGAAGAAAAATGGATCAGATCAGACCTTTAGCTGCAGAAATTGATATTTTGCCAAGAACTCACGGTTCTGCAATGTTTACCCGTGGACAGACTCAGGTTCTTAATATTACTACTTTAGGTGCATTAGCTGAGATTCAGAAATTAGATGGACTTGATGAAAATGAAACATCAAAGAGATACATGCATCACTATAATTTCCCATCCTATTCTGTTGGTGAAACAAAACCATCCAGAGGACCGGGAAGACGTGAAATTGGTCACGGTGCTTTAGCAGAAAGAGCTTTAGTTCCAGTTATTCCATCAGAGGAAGAGTTCCCATATGCCATTCGTACCGTATCTGAAGTATTAGAATCCAATGGCTCTACTTCACAAGGCAGTATCTGCTCATCTACATTATCCTTAATGGCTGCAGGTGTTCCAATTAAAGCTATGGTAGCTGGTATTTCTGTAGGTCTTGTAACAGGAGATACAGATGATGATTATGTAATATTGACAGATATTCAAGGCTTAGAAGATTTCTTTGGCGATATGGACTTTAAAGTAGCCGGTACTCACAAAGGTATCACTGCTATTCAAATGGATATTAAGATTCATGGTTTGACCAGAGAAATCATTGAAAAAGCAATATATAGAACAAAAGAAGCAAGATTCTATATCTTAGATGAGGTTATGGCACCTTGTATCTCCAAACCTCGTACGGAAGTTGGACCTTATGCACCAAAGATTGAACAGATTAAAATTGATCCTGCAAAGATTGGCGATGTAGTAGGACAAAGAGGAAAGACAATCAACGCCATCATTGAACAAACCGGAGTTAAGATTGACATCTCTGATGAAGGTGCAGTTTCTGTATGCGGCGTAGATGCAGATAGTATTAAAAAAGCAATCAAAATGATTAACACCATTGTTACTGACTTTGAAGAAGGTCAAATCCTTGAAGGTAAGGTAATAAGCATTAAGGAATTCGGTGCTTTCATTGAGTTTGCCCCTGGCAAAGAAGGCATGGTTCATATCTCTAAGATATCCAAAGAGAGAATTGAACATGTAGAAGATGTTCTTACCCTTGGAGATATAGTGAAAGTTGTATGCCTTGGAAAAGACAAGATGGGTAGAATCAGCTTTAGTATTAAAGATGTGAAATAAATATATAGGTTAAAGAGTAAGCATTTTCCGTGAAACTAAAATGTTATACTTAATAAACAGGCCCTGGTCAGTGCTGTGGTGAAGTTCCTTAGGGACTCACCCGGACACTAGATGCAGGGTCATTTTAATTATTTGGCTCTTAAAATATATGTTCTTTTAATCAAAATCTTAATTTTTTTAAAAATAGTGACAATTAGCACATGACATGGTAATATATGGAAAATAGATATTATATTTAAGGCAAAAAAAGGTGAGATGCATCATACTATAATTTAAAAGAATACATTTTAAGGGAGTATGCCAATTATGAATAAGAAAATAAAGGCGGTTATATGCAGAATATTTGTTTTGATTTTTTTCCTATGTATAGGAATGAGTATGCTGAATATCAACTTAATAAAGGCTTATGCCAGCACTTCAGATAACAAATGGGATGATACCTGGCATATCAGTAAGGATGGATTATACAGCTATTATGTCTCAAAGGATGGAAAATTGGCAAAGATTTTTTATTATGAAGGACCATGGAACATAAAAAAGCTTGTGATACCAAAGACAATTGATGGATATGTAGTAACTTCCATTGGAAACAGAGAGCCAGAAATCCAGTGGCCAAGACCATTTCATTATCTAAAAGATTCTGTTGAAGAAATTGAAATTCCGGATACCGTGACAGAGATTGGGACGGAGACATTTGCATATTTAAGTAAGTTAAAGAAAGTTAAAATGCCGGGGCATATTAAAACCTATGCAGACCGATTGTTTCTTGGCTGCACAAGCCTTAAAGAAATACCTTTTCCGAAACAGTTAAAAACAATAGGTGATTATGCCTTTGGAGAAACAGCAATTACAAATATTAATTTACCGGATAGTATCACATATATAGGTGATAATGCTTTTAGTAATTGTACGAATCTTAAAGGAATGAATTTGCCAAATAGTATCACATATATAGGTGATAGTGTATTTTGGGGTTGTACGAATCTTAAAGAAATGAATTTGCCAAATAGTATCACATATATAGGTGTTAATGTATTTTGGGGTTGTACCAATCTTGAAAAAGTGAATTGGCCAAGTAACCTAGACAGGATTCCTGGTGGTATTTTTAATGATACGGCAATTAAAGAGATGATTATACCAGATTCGGTTACCGCTATAGAGACCTGCGCTTTCCGCTTCTGTAAAGACCTAAAGTATATAAAATTTAGCAAGAACCTGACTTATGTAGGATACCAAGCCTTTGATGGAACAGGCTGGTTAGCTTCAAGGCAAAAAGAAGATTATACCATAATCAACGATACTATAATGTTGAGTTATAATAGTGACGAAGAATCACCGGTTATTCCGGATGGAACGAAATTTATTGCGGATACTGCATTTGCTAACAAAAGTATGACAGAAATCATAATACCGGATTCCGTTGAATATATAGGGCGTTATGCTTTTAGTAATTGCACCAATTTAAAGAAAGTAATTCTTCCTAAGAATTTAAAAGAGATAAATGACTGTGTATTCTGTCATAATACTGCTTTGGAAAGCATTAAATTACCGGATTCTGTTATTACAATAGGCTGGAGAGCTTTCGAAGAATGTAACAAATTAAAGGAAATTGAAGTTGGTCCTAATATAAAACAAGTAGAAATGGATGCTTTTTCAGAGACAACCTGGCTAAAGACTAAGTCTGGGGATGAATATGTAATGCAAATTAGGTATGGTTCTAATCATCTTAGGTGACAAAAATCATTCATTTTAGAGGAGAAAACATGTTTAAAAATATAGTAGACTTATACATTCACTCTTTCCATTACGATGGATTGCATGTACACATTTCCACGCATGCGGATGAGATTACAGAAATGTGTTTATCAATCTGTAAAGAAAAAAATTACTCATAACTTCAGGTTCGGATTGTCATGGAGAATTTGGTTATACTGATATTGGAGAAATGAATATAATCATGTCCAATTTAAAACTCAAAGATTTTTAAAATATTATTGTAAAAAAATCAACTAAGTAACTTTAAATGTATTGTCTATTAAAGAGGTGATTAAAATGTTAAGAACATATGAGGCTATTGAGAAGGTAAGCAATGCCATAATTCATGAGAATTTATGTGAAGCAATACTGGTAAAAGGTTCTATAGGACGTGGAGATGATGATGCATATTCAGATGTTGATTTGTATGTAATCGTAAATGAAGAAAAGTTGAAACAATTTTTAGATAAACGTATTCATTACTTAGAAGCCTATAAAAAAATAGTATTTTATGAATACATGAATTTTGTCGCTGAACAAGTAGTTGCTATTTATGATGATGGATTGCATATTGATTTATACACAGTTACAAGAGATAACCTTCCAGATAAAGACAAAGCAAAAGTAATATATGACCCTAATCTTATCCTGGAGGAATATAATGCAGGAATCCAACAAACTTCTCCAGAGGAATTAGCAGAAAGATTCTCAAGCGCTTTATATTATATTGTAGAAGCAGATTCTGCTTATCAACGGAAAAACTATCCTTGGGCTTCTTACATTTTAAGTAGCTCTATTGCTAATTGTGCCATTTTACTTCGATATCTATATGATAAAGATTATACCTATCTCGGTTTGAAAAAAATTAATGAGATTATACCATGTAAACAATATCTTTGGATAGAAGAGGCTTCTAAAAATCTAAACGAAAGTGGATATCCGTTAGCCTTGTATAAAATTATAAAAATTCTAAACTACGTAACTGATAACATTGATAAAGACATAAAAAACTTATTAAATTTAGAATTCTTCAATTGGATGAAGGAAAAGCTAGAAAATCAATTGTTTCAACAAAAAAATGATGAGGAAATATGTAAAATAATTTCAAAAGGATGTTAATCCATTAATAGTCTTGAATGTTTTTTATACATGGTATTTTTTAAGCAAGATTTTATAGATACTTTCAATTAATTTTTCATATTATCAAACATGTTCTTAGTTAACTTAAAAATATGGAACTTTTAGATATTTCTGTCGTCTAATAATTAAGAGATAAGAAACGGAAGGAGCATATTGATGAGTAGAAAAACATGTTTGTATTTATTTATATTACTTTTCAGTGGGATATTAGTAGGATGTACTACGAAAAACTTCTTTATAGAAGATATGAATTTGGAATTTACGAATATAGAAGTAAGAGATGGTACAACCGGAAATATGGTTTCTTTGGATGAGAAACAATCAGAAGAGTTATATAATTATTTAAAGAAGATAGGATTTACAAAAGGAAAATCACCGAAGCAAATTACAGGATGGAGTTATGCTCTGGATTTTATGGCAGATGGGAAAGCGATTGATACCATCGTGATACAAGATGAAACAACAATTGGTTATAAGAATTATTTCTATAAATCAAATGATATTGCAATTGATTTAGATTATTTAGCCTCTTTCTTTAAATATACATTTAAGGCAGTAGTTATTGATAACAGTAATGGCCTTTTAGTAAAACCGGAGGCTGATACAAATGGGTTCACATCTTCCGATAAAATCAGTGTGGGAACCAACAATTCAATTATATATGATGAAGATAAAAAGGAAGTTGATTTAAGTGAGATTCAGATAGGAGATAGTATTAAGGTCACTTATAATGGTAATATTTTAGAATCCTATCCTGCCCAGATATCAGCTGATTATATCAATATTCTTAAAACTAATTTATTAATTGATGGATATATTGCTATAATTGACGATATATACAAGGATGATAGTGCCTTAAACAATGATATAAACATGATAGCCCTTGATTTAACAGGAATTACAAATCTTTCTGAGACAGATAAGGACATCTTGCTGGTTAAACTATATGATATGTATGGGCTGGAAGTAAAAGAAAGTACTTATGATAGATTGGTGGAAGAAGGGCTTATTAACGAAAAAGAACTTTATTTTCCTACAGGAATTATTATATCCATTAGCAATTCTGAATATAAGGAAAGTAAAAAAACGTTAACATATGATATAAAAAAATGGAGAAGCGGTTTAGGTGCCATTGGTTATGAAGGTAATGTAAAATTTAATGGAGAAGAATGGATTATAACAAAGAAAAATATGTGGATCAGTTAAAAGTAAAGTTAATACTTCTGTTGTAGTCATGGGCAACACCCTCTTTCTGCGAAAAGAGGGCTTAAACAGAAAATTACATCCATTCTTTTCTACCTTAAAATACAAAATTATAATATCATAAACAGAACAAATGTTCAACACTTAAATAAAGATATAAATATAAATAAAAATGGTACATATAACATGTACTTAATGAATAAATTGTTAAAAATATATTACTGTTTTAAACATGAATATACTTTCATGTTTTCGTTGTTTTTGAATTGACTATATGCTAAAATAAGGGTATAATACATGCTTTAATTCAATAAAAACTTATTGAAATAATGATTATTCTATTTACATTTTTAGTTATCATAATGTAAATAACTTTTCAACTATTTTTCTTTTGGCAGGGGATGAAAAACTCAATTATGGAGGGGAATATATGTCAGTGAAACAGAGAAGATACAAATTATTTGAGGACTTTGATAAGGTCAATAATTTCTTAGTCGATAATTATTCTATAAAAAAGATGAATGGTTATTTGCTACAGCCATTTTGGGAATATGCTCATACACATCCAGCTTTTAATCACAAAATGACCCATCATTTCGGAATATGGGAAGATGATGGTAAAGCAGTTGCAATCGTTTGTTATGAAACAGACTTAGGCGAATGCTTTTTATTTGCTGGTGAAAGATATGAATATCTCTATGAAGAAATGCTTACATTTGCAGAACAAGAATTAAGTATCCATAGCGAAGGGAAAAAAAAGCTGCGCATTTGGATAACAGAAAAGCAAAAAGTTCTATTTAATATGCTGGTTTTAGGTAATTATTCAATGATTAGCAAAGAGCCAATTAACATATATAAGTATGACAAAGGTTTTAAAGATTACATATTACCGGAAGGATATTCTATTCTTTCATTAGAAGATGAAAATGATATTAAGAAAATACATCATTGTTTGTGGAAGGGATTTGATCATGGCAATGAACCAGATGACGATGTGGATTCTATGCTATTTATGCAATCAGGTCCCCATTTTAGAAAAGATTTATCTACCATTATTAAGGCACCAAATGGTGAATATGCTTGTTTTGCAGGAATGTGGTTAGATGAAAAAAATCATTATGCATACCTGGAGCCATTAGCTATTGTTCCGGAATATAGAAGATTAGGTCTTGCCTCTATTGCATTAACAGAAGCGATGAAAAAGACCATTCCCTTTGGCGCTGCCTATTGCTTTGGAGGTTCTCATAAATTTTATAATGCAATGGGATTTGAAACAATCGGATATAGAGAAGCATGGGAGAAAACCTGGTAAATTTAAATTGGTAAATTGGTGCCAGGCACCTAAATATGGTGCCTGGCACCAATTTTCTGCGCTTGTCATTAAACTATCACCATGTTAAAATGAGAAAGATAAATATAGATTTCTATAATTCCTTGGAGGTAGGATATGTTCAATATATTAATTATAGAAGATGATAAAGCCTTAAGTGATGGTATTGCATTATCTTTAAAGGATAATGATTATTCATTATTACAAGCACATAATATAGCAGCAGCAAAGGCATTCCTAAAAACCAGTTTCGTTTCATTAATTATTCTGGATATCAATTT
>CALDJN010000248.1 GCA_937901695.1 uncultured Anaerocolumna sp. | reverse complement strand
ATTTGTCATTCTGAGAGCAAATTCAGCTTGCTGAATTATGCTCGAAGAATCTCACAGTCAAAGCAGGTATTCCACTTGTCTACAAGCAAATTCATCCGCTTATACTACTTGCTCATAATCTCATTGCCACTACATGGTATTTCAGCGAGAGCTTAAGCTCTGTTGAAACAGGGAAGTTTCCTGCTGAAACAGGGAAGTCTTCTGCTGAAACAGGGAAGTTTCCTGCTTGCAGAAGCGGGGGGACTTCCCTGTTGAGGTTAAAATGAGATTCTTCGCCCAATTTAGCAAAGCTAAATTGAGCTCAGAATGACAGTGTTGCAGCAGCTTCTTCTTTTTTATTTATTTTACTGCTCATTTTTTACCATTTGAATTCCTTGATTCTATATACTAACTACATGAAATCTTTAAGGTAATACATAAAGCTTTTTCACTGCATGATAGTCGTCTTTAAATGCTTGATTATCCTCATGTTTTAGTTCATCTAAATATTCATGAACATCGAATTCATCCATACTTAGCTGTATTACATCAACTGCAATATTGGAACAATGGTCGGATACCCTTTCAAGATTAGTGGTAATATCGGAAAGGATAAAACCTAATTCAATGGTACACTTTCCTTCCATAAGTCTGTTAATATGCCTTTTCTTTATTTCATTGTGTAAATAATCGATAACTTCTTCTAAAGGTTCTATTGACTTTGCAATTTCAATATCACTATTTTCGAATACTGCCACCGCTTTATCCATAATATCTGTTACTGCTTTGATAAATACTTTTAATTCCTGCTCAGCTTCCTTTGAAAAATTAACTTTCTTCTCTTTCATTTCTTTTGCTGTTTGCATAATATTTAAAGCATGATCTGAGATTCTTTCAAAGTCTCCAATACAGTGCAGCAGCAGTGATAATGTTTTACTATCTTCATTGGTAAGATTTTTACTACTTAATTTAACCAAATAACTGCCGATTGCATCTTCATATTTATCCACTCTATTTTCCTTGTGGATTATCTCTTTTTCGATTTCTTCACTATATTTTGTAAACAAGCCCAAGGAATTTAAAAAAGCCTCTCTTGAGATTTGAGCCATTTGGTCTGTCATATCCTTACAAAGCTTAAGCGCATAGGAAGGATTCTCCAAAAAGCGAATATCCAGGATTTTAAATTCATTATCCTCTTGCTCTTCTTTGCCATCTTTAATAGTTTTAATAGCAAGTTTTTCAAGCAAATTAGAAAAAGGTAATAGAACGATAGTAGCTGCTATATTAAATGTACTGTGTATAATTGCAATTCCAGTTGGACTTGCAGCTTCACCTAATACACTAAAATGTAAGAATACATTAAGGGTATAAAATACAATCATAAATATAGTTGTTCCTATTAAGTTAAAATAAAGATGAACGGCTGCAGCTCTTTTTGCATTCTTACTTGCACCAATACTTGATAAAATAGCTGTAATACAGGTACCTATATTTTGTCCCATTATAATAGGCAAAGCAGTACTATATTTAACTGCACCAGTTAGGCATAACGCCTGTAGAATACCTACAGAGGCAGAAGAGCTCTGAATAATAGCTGTAAAAACAGCACCCGCAATCATACCAAGGATTGGATTAGAAAATGCTGTTAATACGTTAATAAATGCAGGTACCTCTGCCAGTGGTTCTACTGCTCCACTCATAGTATCCATACCAAAGATTAATATGGAAAAACCTATTAAAATTGTACCAATATGATGCTTTTTCTCTTTTTTTGAAAACATTAAAAAGCCAATTCCAATAGCTGCCAGTATAGGGGTAAAGGAAGATGGTTTTAAAAGTTTTATAAAAACATTATTACTTTCTATTCCAGCTAAACTTAAAATCCAGGATGTAACAGTGGTTCCTATATTTGCACCCATAATGATTCCAATTGCCTGAGACAGTTTCATAATGCCTGAGTTAACAAAACCAACTACCATTACTGTTGTTGCTGATGATGATTGGATTACGGCAGTAACACCAGCTCCAAGTAATACAGCCTTCAATTTGCTTGAAGTAAGTTTCTCAAGTATCCCTTCCAGTTTTCCACCAGAAAGCTTTTCAAGACCAGTACCCATTGCACTCATTCCATACAAGAATAAAGCTAGTCCACCAATTAACGTTAATACACCAAAAATATCCATGCTTTTTCTCCTCTTTAAACGCAAG
This sequence comes from uncultured Anaerocolumna sp., assembly GCA_937901695.1. Classification (GTDB taxonomy): domain Bacteria; phylum Bacillota; class Clostridia; order Lachnospirales; family Lachnospiraceae; genus Anaerocolumna. The sequence goes on along the minus strand of CALDJN010000248.1, from coordinate 4,060 downwards.
TAATCAAACTTCTATCTACACAAGATTATTAAGTTCTTGTTAAATCTATAATAATATTATGTAAAGGTTTTGTAAAGTTTTTAATTGTAATATTATGTTGTACTTTCTTATTAATTTTTTCCATATATATGTGTTGGTTAAAAAATAGAGCTGTTATAATATACTTATAATCTCCAAATATTGAGAATTTATTTCTATAACCAATATTATGATATTGTAACTTCACTAATTTCATTATAATATAGTATTAGCTATGTTTTAGGCAAGCTGTAAAATTTGTCAGTTATTACCGTCAACATATATTAATTTGTAATTAAAATTTAAAATATATGTAATGAATAAAATATTCATTTGTGTTAAGATTTCTCTAGTTTGGTTAGAGGACAAAATATTTTATAAATTTAATAAAAATTTTAAAACTTTTTAGGGACAATAATTTATCTAATATAGTGTCTGACACATAAGAGTTAAGGTGCTAAAGCGCCAGAATAGAGGTTATTATGCTTTTTAGCAGTTTACTGTTTATTTTTCAATTTTTACCCATCTTTTTTATTGCTTATTATTTAGTACCGGTACGCTTTAGAAATTTATTATTATTCTTGGCAAGTCTCTTTTTTTATGCATGGGGTGAGCCTCGATATGTTATTTTAATTTTAATTTCTATTCTTATAAATTATATAGCAGGGCGTCTTATTGAGTATTTTGATAAGAAAGGAAGAATTCGGGTTACTATCTTAATACTTGCTATTATTTATAATATTGGAACATTGATGTTTTTCAAATATTCCAATTTCATTATTGAAAATATTAATTATATTTTTAATTCTGATATAAGTTTTCTGGATATTGCCCTTCCATTGGGAATCAGTTTTTATACTTTTCAGATTATGTCATACACCATTGATGTCTATAGAAGGGATACGAAAGCTGAAAAATCATATATTAATTTAGGAGCATATTTATGTATGTTTCCTCAACTAATTGCAGGTCCTATTGTAGTTTACACACAAGTATCAGAAAAGCTAAACAAAAGAAGTTACCATCTAAAAGATATTGAGGACGGTTTGAAAACTTTTGTTTTAGGTCTTGGCTCTAAAGTATTAATCGCCAATAATGTAGGTGCTTTATGGAATGAAATGTCACAAATAGGATATTCCAATCTTTCTATGCCTTTGGCATGGTTAGGACTTCTTGCCTTTACTCTTCAAATTTATTTTGACTTTAATGGCTATTCATTAATGGCTATTGGACTTGGTAAGATGCTTGGGTTTGATTTTCCTCAAAACTTTAATTTCCCATATATCTCAAGATCCATTACAGAGTATTGGAAAAGATGGCACATTACTCTTAGCACATGGTTTAAAGAATATTTATATATACCTCTGGGTGGTAACAGAAAAGGGAAATTAAGAACCTATATTAACATGTTTATCGTATGGTCGGTGACCGGTTTATGGCATGGTGCAAGTTGGAATTTTGTTTGCTGGGGTATTTATTTCTTTATTTTACTATCACTGGAAAGACTATTCTTTAAGAAATGGTTAGATAAAAATGTAATTCTAGCCAGGATTTATACAATACTAGCTATTTTAATTGGTTGGATGATATTTGCTATAACTGAATTAGGGAATATAAAGATTTACTTTGGCAGATTATTCTCTTTCTCCGTAACAGAAGACTGGATATACTATTTAAGGAATTATGGAATCATCCTCATAATAGGTATACTTTTATCAACTCCAATTCTTAAAAAATGGTACGATAGACAAAATAATAAAATATTATGTAATATATTATTATTGGTAATATTCTTACTCTCTATCGCATATCTGGTAGATGCGGCATATAATCCATTCTTATACTTTAGATTTTAAAAGTGCAGGTTAAAAGAATAATATTCTTTCAAGAATAAGATTCTCTCGACCGGAGATTTTTGCCAGCTGCAAAATCTCCAGATTATGAAAGGACATGGTTATAATTATGAAAAAAATATGGCATTATCCATTTTTAATAATTATGGTTGTTGTGATTCTGGGAATATCCTTTATTAATTTAATAAAAAAGGATACGGAATTTTCAGAAATGGAAAATCGTTATTTAGCTCAAAAACCCGACTTAACTCTTAGTAATTTAATTGATTCTTCTTTTGGAACTCAATATGAAACCTATGTAAATGAGCAATTTCCTTTTCGGAATCAATGGATTACGGAAAAAGCAGCTGCAGAAACTCTTTTAGGCAAGCAGGAAAATAACGGTGTAATCAAAGGGAAAAATGGATATCTGTTTAATAAGCAATTAAATGTAGATAAACAATTAAAAAAGAATGTAAAAGCAATACAGGACTTTGGTAAAAACACAGACGTAAAGACCTTTGTATCCATTGTACCTAATTCTTATGAAATTCTACAAGACTATCTTCCAAAAGGGACTCCAAATATTGACCAGGAAGCCCTGATTAAGCAATGTTACGATGCTTTTAATCAAGAAGATAAAATTACTAATATTAATATTGAAGATATTTTAAAGAAACATAAAGATGAATATATCTATTATCGTACAGACCATCATTGGACCACCCTGGGGGCTTACTATGGATACCAGCAGTTTTGCAATGCTCAGGGTTTACCATTATTAGATGTTAACAAACTTACTGCCAATCATATTGAGGATTTTTATGGAACTTATGATTCTAAATATAAAGGCATTGGCATAAAACCGGACACTATTACTTACTATGACATGCCCATTGAAAAAATGCTCATAGGAAATGAAGAAAAATCTAGTCTTTATGATATGGAAAAAACGAAAGTAAGGGATAAATACGCTATGTTTCTGCACAGTAATAATCCCCTAAGCATAATATACTCTAAGAAAAACCAACATAATCAAGGAAAAAAATTATTAATACTTAAAGATTCTTATGCTAATAGTATGATTCCTTTTTTAACTTATAATTACCAAGAGATTTATGTTGTAGATTTAAGGTATTATAGTGATAGTATAAATAAATTGGTTGAAGATAACGGTATTCAAACGATATTCATACTATACAATTTAGATACACTGATGACAGATAATCATTTCTATCGACTAAGTCGATGAATTGACAGCTTAAATATAATGGAGGCAGTAAAGTGATACAGCAATCACAAAGAAGAGAATGGCGAAGAAGACGAAGAAGGAGAAACAATATAAGAGTTCTCTTAAAAATTCTAATTTTAATATTATTACTCTCTGGTATTGTTTATGGTGGAAAGAAATTATACGATATATATAATACAAACTCATCAAAAGGCAACAGTACTTCAAAGAAATCAAATACAACGGGTTCCGCTAATGAAACTGGAAAAGCTAAGAATCCAGATGAAACAGAGGAATCCCAACAACCGAAACCTACTGATATAGCGAATAATCCAGATGCAACTGGAAAACCAAATTCATCGGATAAGGTAGACGGTGCAGATAATCCTGGTACATCAGATATGTCAGGTGAAGGAAATAAACCAGGCTCTACAGATAAGTCAGATGAGGGAAATAAAGCGGGTACAACAAATCAATCAGATGAGGGAAATAAAACAGGCTCTACAGGTAAATCAGATGAGGGAAATAAAGCGGGTACAACAAATCAATCAGATAAGGGAAATAAAACAGATCAATCAACTGGAGCAAAAGATTCTGATAATCAGAAGGGAAATGGTAATTCAGTAAAAGCTGATGATTCTTATTTTGATGATGCAGTCTTTATAGGAGATTCCAGAACGGAAGGTTTTGGAATGTATTCAGGTTTAAAAAACACTACTGTTTATTCTGAAAAAGGAGTAATGGTAGATAATATCCTTAAAGATAAAGTGGTTAAAATGAATGGAACTAAAGTGACAGTTATTGACGCATTAAAGAGCAAATCTTTTGGAAAGGTTTATATCATGCTTGGAGTTAATGAACTTGGCTGGCCATATGATGACGTATTTATTGATCATTATAGAGATGTAATTGATGCAATAAAGGATGTACAGCCAAATGCAGAGATTTGCATTCAGAGTATTATCCACGTTAGCAAAGA
>CALDJN010000247.1 GCA_937901695.1 uncultured Anaerocolumna sp. | reverse complement strand
ATATTTCTTTTATATATTTCTTTTATATATTTCTTTTATATATTTCTTTTATATATTTCTTTTATATACTTAAATAAAAATCCTTCATTTATCTAAATCTACATTCTGGATACTATAAACTAATCTATTCTTTTAATAAGTTTTCCCAGATGTGTCATTAGAAAAAACATTTCTTCATTAGATAAAAGATGACCAAAATTTCCTTGTATATAACTCTGGATACGTTTAGCGCATAGGAAATCCTTCGGATACTTTTCTTGTACCAGTTTACGGATCATCAGTGCAAAATCACTATCATCCTCCTGCATGGTTTGGTTTTTAAAAATACGCTGCCCTAAAAATTTGAGATGTGTAATAAATCTTCCATAATCCAAAGACTCCTGGTTAAGAGAAATTTTATATTGTCCTTCAATAATTTCAATAATTCCTTGTATCATCTTAGTAATGCTAACCATATCACCAATTCCGGTTTCCAGTTCTGCATTTACCATGTGTAATGCGATAAATCCCGCTTCATCTTCTGATAGCTTGGCTCCAAGTTTGTCCTTGATAATTGCAATTGCCTGCTTTCCCTGTGCAAATTCAGCAGGATAGAAATTTTTAATTTCCCATAACATCTCATTTTTATATTCTAACCCGGTTTTTGTTCTCTCTAATGCAAAACAAATATGGTCTGTAAGTGTAATATAGATATTCTGGCTAAATTTCTTACCCAAATTTAACTGGGCATTTTCTATTATTTCAGTGCAAACTGCAATATAATCCAATGGCATATTTTCAACCAGTTCAGTCAAGTGGTTAATTTGTCTTGGTGTATCCATTCGATATATTTTTTCAATCTTTTCTTCTGGAATAATATCTCCTTTAGATTTATTAAAACCTATACCTAGACCTCTTACAATTATTTCTTTTTCATCTGTATCTTTTGATATTACAAAGTTATTACCAATAACCCTAACTATCTTATGCACACAAGATTCCCCCCTGCTATATCCTAATAACAATAGTATCTATATACCGTAAAAATTCTATTATCATCCTATATAAAAAATTCTGGCACGTTAGTATTCACAATAATATATTATAGTCACTATTTTATCATAGGCAGGGTGTTCTGACTGAATAGGATAAAGTTGGCTGTTATTTCCTGTAAACAAAAAAAATAGACCTACATAGTATTCAATATCAAATAGATATCCTACAATATGGTCCTGCCTGCTTTACCAGTCACAGCTGTCTTTAACTATTAATAGAATAACATACTTATTTTAATATGACAATAAGTAAAAATAATTTTGTATATTATTTTCAAAATACAGCAGGGTAATTTGTAGAAAATAACGAAAAGTTGTTGCAAAGCTGCAATTCTGCTCAGACCAGCCTTGACTTAGGGAAATAGATTAGGTATTCAGAAAAGGCTCCTGCCAATGATATTTAGACATATATTATATTTTATTTGCTTAATGTAAATTTATTCTAGTAGATACATCTTTTCAACCTTCTTTATATGTGATAATATAATTCCAGTATTATTAGTAATTTGTGCCAGCAATATCAGATACATTGATTGGCTTGGAGGTAAAATATGATTACAGGAAGTAAAGAACTAATCAGAGACATTAATTCTAACCTTGTATTAGAAACCATAATAAATTCAGGTCCCATATCAAGAGCCATGATTTCTAAAAAGCTAGGGTTAACCAAAGCAACCATATCCGCTATCGTTCAGGATTTAATGGATAAGAAATTAGTGATTGAAATAGGAAGTGATGATACAAGTATGGGAAGGAAGCCAATTCTTTTAAGCTTTCAAAAGGATGCGGGCTATGCTATCAGTATCGATCTTGGTGTAAATATGATATATGGACTTAGAACCAATCTGGCAGGTGAAATCCATACAAAGAAACATATAAAAACGCCAAAGACAGCGGGAAACATTATACAGATAATTACTGAATTCATTAAGTCTTTAATAGAAGAACACTCCGATACTACCTATGGTCTTGTAGGCATCGCCTTAGGTATACATGGAGTGGTTAATAATAATAAAATCATCTTTACTCCATACTTTGACCTTTCAGGTATTGAACTAAAAAAAGAATTAGAAGATTCTTTTAAAGTTCCAACCTATCTGGAAAATGAAGCAAATCTATCCGTACTTGGTGAAAAGACATTTATGTATGACTATCCTAATATTGTAAATATCAGCATTCATTCTGGCGTTGGACTTGGAATTGTAATTGACCACAGCTTATATACAGGGTTCAGCGGTCATGCTGGTGAATTCGGTCATACCATCATCGAGATAAATGGCAGGAAATGTCCTTGCGGCAATTGTGGCTGCCTTGAACAATATGTTTCTGAACGTGCATTAGTACAGGAATTTGCACAGATGAAAGGATTGGAAAATACAGATTTTGATTATCTATCTTCTTCATATCAAAATGGGGATCAAGATGCCCTTACTATATTTAATAAATTCATAAAATATATGGCTATCTGCGTTAATAATGTATTAAACACTTATAATCCGGATATTGTTGTTATTAACAGTTCTTTTATCACCTGCTATCCTGAACTTATTAAATCCATCGAAAAGAATCTGACCAGCCATATGAATAATTTCTTCCGCATTGTACCTTCAGGGCTAAAAGGAAATTCTGTCCTGTTAGGTGGAGTATATGTGGTAATAAAAAATTTTCTAGGAATTAATATATTAAATCTTAAGAGAAAAAACGAGTAAGGTTTTCCAATTAATCTGGTTTTTTTTCTAACACTATATTTTTCCTGTCCAGCCGTCTCTTAATAACCTTATCCAATAGATAGGTTATTACTGCAACCACAGGAACCGCTAAAAACATTCCCAAGACACCTGCGTAGGCTCCACCCAAGGTTATGGCTAATATAATCCACAAGGGTTTTAAACCGGTAGATTCTCCAAGTATTTTAGGTCCCAAATATAAACCGTCAAACTGCTGGAGTAGAAATATCATAACGGCGAAAATTAGGCACTGAATAGGATTGATAAACAAATAAATTATTATCCCTGGAATCGCACCGATAAATGGTCCAAAATATGGTATCATATTGGTGATTCCTACAATAACGCTGATTAATACAGAATAAGGCAGCCTTAATATGGACATTACAATAAAGCATAAGATACCAATAATTAACGAGTCGATAAATTTTCCAACAATGAATTTGTTGAAAATATTTGCACATTCTTTTCCAGTCTCTATAAAGCTTTTCGCCTTTTCTATAGACATTATGGAATAGATAAGTCTTTTGGCATTAAATTTGAGACTTTTCTTATCCAGTATCAAATAGCAGGAAATAACTATAGAAAGCAAAATATTTACAAAAGCCTTGATTATTGAAACAGAAAACGAATATAATTTTGGTATCATACTACTTAGCAGCTGAGTTCCCTGTACAAGAAAATTAGGTATCATATTTTCTACATACTGAACAACTGCATCCAGATTCAAGTCAGGATATTTTTCATATATACCTGAAAAGAAGTTTTCCACTTTTACATTCATTAAAGTTTCAGATTGTTTAGAAACTAAATCTGAAATACTCTGAATTAACTGAGGAGTTACATAAAGAATCGTAACGATTAATACCCCAACAACTAACAGATATGAGATAAATATAGATATAAATACCCTTAGCGCCCTGGACTTAATTTTTACAACATTCAGCAAAAAATTGTGAAGTTTCTTAACCATAGGATTAAGTAAAAATGCTATGAATAAGGCTGCTAAAAAAGGGGATATGGTTTTTAAGAAATTAGAGATAACTGTTTTTGTCTGCTGCATATTAACAAAAAGGTAAATAATAAATGCTCCTGTTACAATGACAAAAAGTGCATATATGCTAATAGTTAAATAATTCTTATTCGTTACAAATTGCATTCTCTGGTCTTTTGCTTCCTCAACTGTTTCATTTACCGGATTTTCACACTTATTTTGCTCTTTCTCCGATAAATCGTGTAATTTTCTCTCTGGCACTGTTCCCATAACTATTCCTTTCTGCTAATGATTTATAGTATATTATACAGACAACCTCTTGGTAAATCAATACATATCATGTACATTTATTGTGGACAAAGCAATGTAGAGAGGACGGATTGCATTGATTTATAAGTTCTGCTGTCTTTTTTATTTGTGAGTAAAGCAATGTAGAGTGGACGGTATGGCTTGGTAAATCAATACATATCATGTACATTTATTGTGGACAAAGCAATGTAGAAAGGACGGATTGCATTGATTTATAAGTTCTGCTGTCTTTTTTATTTGTGAGTAAAGCAATGTAGAGTGGACGGTATGGCTTGGTAAATCAATACATATCTTATACATTCCAGAGAAGGATAAATAATTTGCTTTTATAATTTGTATTTGATATCATATCATTTGTAACAACGTTAAAATATACTAAAAAGGTGGAAGAACGTATGAACGAAGCATTTTATATAGTATCAATTTCAAATTCCGAATTCATAGATAGAAAATTCTTATGGTGGCGCAATGAATAATCAAGAACAAAAGCATCAACGACGTGTTCGATATAAAGGTACCCATCCTAAAGCTTTTAATGAAAAATATAAAGAACTGCAGCCAGAGAAATATGCAGATACTGTAGAAAAGGTAATTCAAAAAGGCAGTACTCCTGCTGGTATGCATCGTCCTATTTGCGTAAATGAAATAATGGAAATCTTGCAGATTACGCCTGGACAAACTGGATTAGATGCAACATTAGGTTATGGTGGTCATACTTTAGAGATATTGAAACGTTTAGATTCAAAAGGGCACTTGTATTCACTAGATGTAGATCCAATTGAATTACCACGGACCAGGGAGCGTTTAGAACACTTAGGCTACGGTCCTGAAATTTTAACAATCAAGCAAATGAACTTTTCTGATATAGATCAGGTGGCATTAGAATCAGGACCACTTAATTTTGTTTTGGCAGATTTAGGTGTTTCTTCCATGCAAATAGATAATCCTGAACGTGGATTTTCTTTTAAGAGTGAAGGACCATTGGACTTACGTCTGAATCCGAATAAAGGAATCTCTGCAGCAGAACGTTTAAAGACTATTTCGCAAGATGAATTACAAGGTATGTTTCTAGAAAACGCAGACGAGCCATATTCTGCTGAAATCTCCCATGCCATTATCTCCGAAATGAAGAAAGGAAGAGATATATCAACAACAACTCAGCTCCAACAAGTGATTAAAGATGCTCTGAAATTCATTCCAGAAGCTACCAGAAGTGATGATATCAAAAAATCATGCCAACGATGCTTTCAAGCGCTCCGAATTGATGTTAACAATGAGTTTGAGGTTTTGTATAACTTTTTAGAAAAGTTTCCGGATACCCTAGCAGAGGGCGGGCGAGTAGCTATACTTACATTCCATTCAGGGGAAGACCGTCTCGTTAAAAAATCTTTTAAGCGCTTTTATCGTGAAGGTATCTATAGAGAAGTTGCTCCCGAAGCTATTCGGCCATCAGCCGCCGAATGTAGTTCCAACAGTCGTGCTCGCTGCGCAAAATTACGTTGGGCTATAAAAGCTTAATTTTGTATTAAAGTCAACTTTGTCATTCTGGGCGAGCTTTGCCTTTCTGAGGCTTTGTCTTTCTGAGAGCTTTCCATTTTGAGGGCTTTGTCTTTCTGAGAGCTTTAGCTCGAAGAATCTCACTTTAAAACGAGATTCTTCACCCAATTTAGCAAAGCCAAATTGAGTTCAGAATGACAGTTTTTCAAAGCTAAATTAAGCTTAGAATGACAGTTTTGCAAAGCTAAGTTGAGTTCAGAATGACAGTTCTGCATAAATAGTTTTCCTATAGGTACACAACGCAGTTCTGCATAAATAGTTTTCCTATAAGTACACAACGCAGTTCTGCTCCGCCGAACGGAAGATTGCCTCCATAATATCCATGACTTCCATAACCTCTTCCGGACGAACTAGAAGCTGTGCTCCCTCGTGAATACAGGCGCCAACATTGCGGTAAAAATCCCTAATATCGGCATGTACTTCAGGTAACGGGTAATTCTTCACCGTTTCATCCGTGCGAGGTGCCATAGTTTTGGTTAAACCTGCTGCGGTTACTACTGGCACCGCATCACGTTTTTCCCAATCCGAAACCATAACGATTTCGCCGTTTAGATTCCAGTCATGTATAATGGCGGTTCCATTTTCTCCCTGGATGTACCAGCGAGGCATGGAGATAAAGTTGCTGGTGCCCACCTCTACCAAAAAGGTTAACTGATTGTCAAACTGGAAGAGGGCACGGAAGCCGTCGTCTACTGCTTCGTTGGTGACATTCGTCAGCTGGGCATAAACACTGCGGGGTTTGCGCCCACCAAGCATCATATTCATCTGATCTAGCAGGTGTACGCCCCAATCCAGCACCATACCGCCACCATGCTCCTTCTGATTACGCCAGTCACTTGGTATTCCACGGGACCCATGAACACGGCTCTCTATATTAAATACCTTCCCCATGGTTTGTTGGTCATACAGTTTTTTGATAATCAGGTAATCCTCGTCCCAGCGGCGGTTTTGGTGTACCGTAAACAGCACCCCCTTCTCTTTGGAATACTGAATCATCTGTGTCAGCTCGTCACTATTTAATGCCACAGGCTTTTCACAGATTACATGCTTACCGGCACTCATGGCTGCAAGTGCAATAGGTAAATGTGTGTCATTTGGAGTGGCAATAGTTACTGCTTCCACTGATAAGTCATCCAGCAGCTCCTGCTGAGACCCGTAAACATGAATTCCATCTGTAGCCGCCGCTTCCCTTCGTGCAGGATCAATATCCCAAATACCACACAGGTTTGCATCATCAATATGAGAGAGAGTCTGGACATGCCAGCTCCCCATACCTCCATATCCAATCAATGCAATGTTTAGTTTTTTCTTTTCCATAATAACCTCAATTCTGGTGCTCTAATACCCTTTAATAACGGTAATAATTTGTACATCGATACAAATTGTCGGTTGAAAAAACAATGTTTTTTCAACCCATCTTAGCTCCTGATATATTAATTCCACCATGCATTTGCAGGCTGCTCTTCAATGATAATGTCTTTTAAGAAGGCAACGGCTTTTTCCAGTCCCTCCTCAATGGACATAAAGGCATCCTCATGCTCAATGCTGATAGCTCCGTCATAACCGATAAGACGCAAAGCAGAGATGATTTCCTTCCATTGGCTGGCATCATGTCCCCATCCTACCGTGCGGAACAGCCAGCTGCGGTCTGACAGGTCACCATAGCTGCCAGTATCTAATACACCGTTAATTTGTGTATTGACTGTATCTACTTTAGTATCCTTGGCATGAAAATGATAGATTGCACCCTTGAGCGCCTTGATAGCCTCTGCCGGACGAATCCCCTGCCAGAACAGGTGACTAGGATCAAAGTTAGCACCAATAGCATCGCCAACCGCTTCCCTTAAACGCAGCAGCGTAGCAGTATTGTATACACAAAAGCCGGGATGCAATTCCAAGGCAATTTTATTAACACCGTAATTAGCTGCTTCAGCAGCCGCACCCTTCCAGAAAGGAATCAGAACCTCATTCCACTGATAATCCAGCACTTTTTGATAATCTGTAGGCCAGGAGCAGGTCACCCAATTAGGGTATTTGGCACCCTCATAGTCACCGGGGCATCCGGAAAAGCTCACTACCGTATCCACTCCTAGTTTTTCTGCCAATTGAAGCGTCTGGGTAAAATCCTTAGCAGCCTGTTCACGTATGTCTGCATTAGGATGTACGTGGTTAGAATGGCAGCTTAATGCACTAATCTCCAAATTATATTTTTTCAGCATATCCTTATATGCTTGCAGCTTGCTCTCACTGGAAAGCAGTTCCTGGGGATTAGAATGCTTACTGCCCGGTGAACCACCGGTACCAATCTCCACTGTCTGTACACCCAAACTGCTTAAATAGCGAAATGCCTCTTCTGCGCTGCGATCATATAATGGAACTGTTAATACTCCTAATTTCATAGAAATCCTCCTTCTTAAAAAACACTTATAAGTAAGATATTAATTTAAAATTCCCTTGCTCAGTACTAAAAAAATTTTCTTAAAAACGCTTATAAGTAAGATATTGATTTAATATTTCCTTGCCCAGTACTAGGAAAACCTTCTTAAAAAGCGCTTATAAGTAAGATATTTTCATAGGACATTTTATACCATCATTTTTCATACTTTACTTTTATACTAGTCAAAAACTACAGGTTCATAATGTGCTTATAGCCTTTTTCTATACTTTGATATGGTGATACAGCGAACTCCTCCTGCTCCAAAATACAGTGCTGCACACCGATTTCCAGCCCTTTGCGTATAATCCTGTCAAAGTCCAGCATGCCTTCGTCTAAATCCACACACTTCTTACTTTCAAAGTCGGCAATTTGCTTTATATGCAACAAGCGTATGCGATCCTTCTGCTTTTCCATGTATTCCAACACATCTACACCTGCAAAGGCTGCCCAGTACACATCTAATTCCAGCACCACATCCTGAGGGCTGGTCAATTGCATAAGCAAATCCAGAAGTGTTACCCCATTCTCTGATTCTGCAAATTCATGAGCATGGTTATGATAACCAAATGTAAAACCTGCACTACGTACAGCCTTAGCAATAGATGTAAGCTGCTCTGCCAGCATTTCCACATCTTTAACCGTTGCAAGAGGATAGTGAGGCACGATTATAGCTTGTGTCCCAATCTGTTGGTTATAGCTTAACTCCTCATCTAAATTATTGAGCAGCCGTTCTAGCGATACATGAGTGCTAACAGATTTTAAGCCGTTTTGCTCCAGTAATTCACGCATTTGGCTTGCCGTAAGGTTTCCATAGCCGGCAAACTCCACTCCGGTATAGCCAATCTGGGCAATTCTTTTTAGTACCTCTGGAAAGTTATTCTTAGTCAACTCACGTAATGAATAGAGTTGAAGGTTAAACTCTTTGATTAAACCCATATAATTCCTCCTACTTATTTTACAGTATAATCTGTCGTCCCTTGAAACCGAAAGATTCTACAACTTGTCTTGTTCTACTTATCTTACAGTATATCTATCGTTCCTTGAAACCGAAAGATTCTACAACTTGTCTTGTTCTACTTATTTTACAGTATATCTATCGTTCCTTGAAACCGAAAGATTCTACAACTTGTCTTGTTCTACTTATTTTACAGTATGACCTGCCGTCCCTCTCTTGCAGATTGATAAATAGCATCCAGAATCTGTGTAACTACTGCTGCCTGTTCTGGCAGTACCACCAACTCACCTTCACCACGAATAGCATTCAGGAAAGTTTGCTGTTCTATCACTTCAGGAGTGGTAGCAGCACCGTCATAAAAAGCAACGCCTCCTACTTCCAAGTTGGGTTTTAGCTCATACAGACGGTCATTTTTGGTTCCGTTAATAGTTAATCCATCTAACATATCTGCACCTGCCTTGGTACCGCATAGCACAGTTTTAGCCTCATGGACATCCAGTGAGTTGAGTGCCCAGCTAGCTTCCAATGTAATAGTAGCACCGTCCTCCATAATGATAAATCCAAAAGCACTATCCTCCACAGTGAACTTTTCAGGGTCCCATGGTCCCCATGCATTGGCAGGCTGTGTCTCACCATTAAGCTTGTGGTATACGGTGCCTACAACACTTTTAGGTTTGTAATTATTCATCATCCACAGTGTTAAGTCCAGTGCATGAGTACCGATGTCAATTAGTGGACCGCCACCCTGCTCATACTCGTTTAAAAATACACCCCAAGTAGGTACTGCACGACGACGGATTGCCTTTGCTTTTGCATAATATATATCGCCTAATTCACCACTTACGCATTCCTGCTTAAGGTAAGTACTGTCGTTACGGTAACGGTTTTGGTAGCCGATGGTCAACAACTTATTGGTTTTCTTCGCAGCATCTACCATCTCCATTGCCTGTGTATAGTTGATAGCCATAGGCTTCTCGCACATTACATGTTTGCCTGCATAAAGTGCTGCCACAGTGATTTCACAATGTGAGCGGTTAGGTGTGCAAACATAAACAGCATCCAAATCCATTTTAATCAGCTCGTGGTAATCGGTAAAAACTTTAGCATCCTCAGTGCCAAATTTTTTTGCAGCATCTATAGCACGTTGCTCAATGATATCACAAAAGGCTACTACTTCTGCGCTGCCTTCTTTTTTGATAGACGGCAGGTGCTTTCCATTTGCAATACCGCCACATCCGATGATTCCTAACTTTAATGTTTTCATATGTCTTCATCCTTTCGTTGATTATGTAGGAAAATTAGGTACTTGTAATCTTTTATAAATCAATTATAATATAATCAGACAACATTTGCTTGCCGTAAAAAATATATTTTGTGCCATAATTAGCTACTATTCATTTTCTGAAAAAGGAGAATTCAAATGTCTCATAAGATGTATGATTACGAAATATCCCGGGATAGCCAGGCTCTTCCTTCATTCTGGTATTCACTAAATAACAGCTGTGCACCTCATTTCCATAGTGCACTGGAACTTGTATATGTACGCAACGGCATTATGGAAGCTACCTTAAATGGGAAGTTTTATAGTGTACAAAATGGAGAACTGCTACTGGTGCCAAGCTATGCTGTACATCGGTATTTGACACCTATAAAGTCAGATACACTAGTGATGATAATACCCCTTTCCTACATACCAGCCTTTCAAAAAATACTGGCTGGGAAAAACTTTTCCTTATGCCATATATCTGATAAGTCTTTAAACAAGGAAGTGGCTCGTTGCATGCGACGCTGCTGCGAACTGCAGCAAAAAGCACCTGATTCCATGGCTATCAGAGGGTATATTCATGTGATTCTGGCTTTACTGACAGAAAATATCCAGTTGGAAGATATGTCTGCGAAAGATGACGATGCTTTGATTCGTAATATTCTAAGCTATCTTAATAAGAATTACAAAAATTCACTATCCCTTAAATCTATTTCCGAAGAATTCGGCTACAGTTCAAGCCGGTTTTCTCATATATTTAACAAACATGTAGGATGCAGCATTAGTGAATATGTCAACGCATTACGCTGCAGGCAGGTTGCAGGTATGTTGCTAGATGGTGAGAAATCCATTACGCAGGCTGCAATGAATGCCGGCTTTAACAGTATGCGCACCTTCTACCGTTCCTTTATGCATGTTTTTGGTGTAAGTCCAAGCAAATATGTAGATGTATTTAAGGAAAACGATGAGCAAAGGCATTCTTGTGCAAGTTGCCTTCCTTAGTGTGACAAGCTTAGACTATTGCACATAGTATGCATATTACATGGCTTGTGACCTTAAGATCCAGGCGCGCAGTCAAACTGCTGATGGAATCTGGTGTACTCCGATTGTAAAACTCAGAAATGTGTTCTAATAATACTTCCGGTATTTGTGGGTAACACCAACTATAAAATAAGCCTGGTATTCGGATAACCGAACTGCCAGGCTTATTTTATATTGTAATTATATAATGTAAAATAAAAAGTTAAACTAATGTTGGTTTAATTTTCCCTTATATCGCAAAACTACGTAGAAACCAATAGATACAACAGCTGTTAATATATTGCTAAGTAGCATGCCATACCATATGCTGAACTCTTCGATACCCGGAATTATATATGCCAACAAAATTACAATGGGAAGTCTTAATAAATAAACTCTTATAAAACTAATATACAAGTTATACTTTGTTTTTCCATATCCCTGAAATACACCTAAGATAACCTGGAATACAGCCCAAGGTATAACAGATATAGAATATACACTCATTGCATCTATAGTATGCTTTAACACATCCTCTTCACCTCTTGTCATAAGAGATGCAACAGGATACTTTACTATTAGTAATAATACTCCCAGCAAAGTTGAAAATACTAAAGCAATAAATAGACTGATTTTAACAGAACTTTTCACCCTTTCATACTGCCTCATTGCTATATTCTGTGTTATAATAATAGCTAAACCGGTTCCGATTCCCGATACGGTGGAGAATAACAGGGAGTTAATCTTATTTGTAATTCCATAAGCAGCTAAAACGCCTTCTCCATATTTTAATACCTGTTCATTCAGTAATACAAATCCATAAGAAAGTGATGCTTTTTCAATTACAGAAGGAATACCTATTTTAAATATTTTTATGTAAAGGTCCTTACGTAATTTTCCCCTTCTGCATCTGAATATTTGAAATATATACCCCCAATACCCCTGAAATAAAGCATACATCGTAGTATATACCTGGGAAACAAATGTCGATATAGCTAAACTGATCAGACCCATCTTTAAAACATATATCAAAATATAGGTGATTGCAATTTTTATCCCAATAGAAATTGCATTGATTCTCAATATTCTTCCAGTATCACCTTCTCCGCGTTTTTGTCCAATGTAGACTGCATTGATTAGCGTCAGAGGCGTACTGAGGGTTGTCATTCTAAAATAGTCTCCCGCAATAGGCAGCAGTGAATCTGATATAGCTGCAGATATTAAAATTTCCTTCCAACGGATAAATACATATCCGGTAATTATAATTCCTACTGCAATGGCAATAATCATCAGGTATTTTGAAATAGTATTTTCTTCTTCCTTATCTGCTTTGCCAATGGCCCTTCCTATCATTATGGTACCGGTAATTGATATACCGGTACCAATAGCTCTAACCATATCATTGATAGGTCCTACGAAAGTAACTGCTGCCACTTCATTTAATCCTATACCGGAAACGAAATAGGTATCAATTAAATTAAAGGTAGCATTCATAAGATTATCTAGCATGACAGGAACAGATAAAATTAATATTATTTTAAATAAGTTTCCACCTAGAATCTCCTGCCTTCGTTTTTCAGCTAAAGTATCCATGTTTTATAGGAAGTCTTGCCCACCATTTATTTGAATTACTTCACCTGTTAAGAAGGAAGCTTTTTCACTTACTAAAAATTCGATAACCGAAGCCACTTCTTCCGGTTGGCCTAATCTTTTCATAAGGATACCATCTTTAAAGGAATTAAATAATTCCATATTGGTTTCTTTTGTGGCCTGATGGAATGGCGTATCGATAGTTCCAGGAGATACAGCATTACAACGAATATTATATTCGTTGTAATGCTGTATCTCCTGGAACTATC
>CALDJN010000246.1 GCA_937901695.1 uncultured Anaerocolumna sp. | reverse complement strand
AGTGGTGGAGTATCGCCTTGCCAAGGCGAGGGTCGCGGGTTCGAATCCCGTCTCGCGCTTAATTGAAAATAGTCGCTAACCTTTATAAATCAGGGGTTAGCGATTTTTTGTTGCTCGAAAAACGTATGTGCAGGATGGTGCAACATCCTTTTACGTATGGGGACTGCTATAATGCCTTGTCCATATAGGCGCGATTCTTTTCGATTTCGTTGTAATTATAGATATAGCCTTTCGTTGTATCGGTATCCTCATGACCCATATGCACACTGATTTCTTCTAAAGGCATGCCCTTTGCATACAAACGACTGGCAAAGGTTCTTCGGATACAATGGCTGCTCTTGAACGTGATTCCAGCATCTCTGCAATACTTCTCCAACCAGTAGTTAAAGCTTCTGCTCGTCATTCTTTCACCATTCGCCTGCGTAAAAAGATATTCACTGTCAGGTGAAAGCTTTTTAACCTCTTCCAGAACCTTTTTCGCCTTTTTGGATAAGGGAATGGTCAGACAACTGATATCACCTTGCAAAAACAAAAATAAATTATGTTTTCAGTCTGTTTATTTCATTTGTTTGTTATTTTTAACATGTTTTTGTTTGTTTTGTTTTCTCCTTTCGCCATGAATACAATTTTAATATGTTATTATTCATTCAATGATATCGAAAAAATGGCATGATTAACCGTTTACTCGAAGAAGTAACGAGTAACCGTTATCATGTCTGTAGTAGAAATTTACACTTCTATAAAGGTATAAATACTACACTTTCATACAATTGACAATATATTCTACGTAAGGTATGATTAAGAATGAATCCAAAAATAGGAGGAAGTAAAATGAATTATCAAATAAGGCAAGCAACTGCTGAGGATATTCGCCCTGCTCTTGACCTTGCTCTACGTGTTTTTATGGAATTTGACTCGCTGGACTATGGCCCAGAGCACACAGAACGTATGCGCTTAGCTATTGAAGAAAGAATTGCAAATCATGATATTTATCGTTCAGATAAACGTTTGTTGTTTGTTGCTTTGGATGATAAAAAAGTCATTGGTATCATCGAGACATACGGAAACAATCGAATCTCCTTGATGTTTGTTGACCGTGATTATCATCGTCAAGGGATTGCAACCGCTTTGATGAATAGAATTGTTTGTGAGCTTAAGATGAGAGGCTTTGATGAAATTGTGTTAAATTCTTCGCCAAATGGTTTATTGTTTTATAAACATTTTGGCTTTACAATAAATGAAACAGAAAGAAACATCAATACCCCTTGGAAAACACCAATGTCATACACCATAAATGAAAAAAGGGATGTCATTGATGAAAATGGCAATAAAACTTGCTAACTACATAAGCATGGTAAGTCAATTATTCGTGTAAATAATGACTTTTCATATTGCACCTTATAAACATAGTCTAAATAAACTAATTTTCCAATAATGCAAATTAAGGCTTAATCCATCTCAAAAAAGCACACATTCCATGTGTGCAACTATGTGTGCAGATAAATAACAGAAGTCGCAAACCACCTATTTTTTCCTTTCGAATCCTTTTAAAAGGATTACTGCCTATTACATCAGCTCTCCTTAAGACTCAGCGTGACTAGACATTACCTATACATTTTTAGTCAAAATGTAATGTGTAACCGTTGTTGGAATATGTTGGCATATCAAATATACTATGTTATAATTAATAACGTTATATTAAATATCTTAAAAGCTAGTGCTATGGAGGCCTAATGATACTATCAAGTAAAAACCACGATGAATTCTATACATCGTTAGACAAAATGGGATTCCGAGAAAAAATTAATAGAGATAAATCGGTTTTGATAAAGGTTAATTTTGCCCGCCCAGCCGAACCAGAACATCCAAGAACCGATGTTAAAATACTTTCAGAAGTAATACAATATATCTATTCCTATGGTGGTACATGTGCTATCGCTGAAAGTGCAAATGGATATTTAAGAAAAAACTTAGAGTTTGCTGGATTGTCCAATATCATAAGCTATTATAAAGTAGATGTAATTGACTTAGACTTCGAGGAGGCAGAACTGATAACTATAACTGGAGAAGAGCATTACTTACCAAAATGTTTAAAAGATTATGGAATTCGAATAGCTATTCCTGCTACTTCAAAGAGACCAAACATGGTCTTTTCAAACAATGTCAAACTATTTGTTGGTGCAGTACCAAGGCGTATGTATCAAGTAGATAATAAGATTGTCGATTGGAGACCACGTGTACATATAGACCTGCATAAATCTGTCGCCAATATTTTTTATTCAATTCAGTCATATTCACCTTTTTGCCTTTTTATAAATGGTGGATTGGCAATGGCAGAAAATAAAGGCGAATTTTCTTTTAATGAAATTTTAGTTGGTAATGATGGAGTGGAACTTGATTTATATGTTTTAAAAAATTTTTTTAGTAACCTTGATACACCTGATTATATAAGGAGACTTATATAATAAAGTAAAAATGGGAGGAAACATATGAATATTGAACTTTCAAATGCAAAGGATTTTATTGATTGGCTTAAAATCAAGGCACATATGAACAGTATGGCAAACAAAGCAAAAAGTAGATTAGTAAAAAGAGGTCAGGTATATTGGTGTAACTTTGGAATAAATGTTGGAAGTGAAATGAGTAAAACAACTCCAAGACCAGCTGTAATTGTACAAAATTCTATAGCTAATATTAAGTCCTCCAACACTATCGTAGTTCCTGTGACACATGATATTGGAAATCTTCCTTGCTCAGTACCATTAACACCTGTTATAGATAGTTCTGGTGTAACCATACTTGATGGACAAGTGAATACATCCAATGTTATCTGTGTTAGCAAAGCACGCCTTGGCGATATAATTACTACATTACAGCCGTCTGAGATTAAGAAGGTTGATGAAAGTCTTGCTAAGTCGTTAGGGGTAATGACATATTATAGCAATTTGATGGATAAATACGACAAATTAATTAAATATAATAATTCTATTAAAGAAGAACGCAATAGAGCTCAAGACGCCGAAAAATCATTGCAAAATACTATAAGTAGCTTAAGAGATGCAATAAGCGATTTCGACGATGAAGAGAAAAAAAGAATTCAAGAAATACTTGACAATAAATAGCCGGATGATATAATGGAATTACAAAGAAGTTGTTTGTCGAATACAAACAATAATATTAGATTAGTCAAGGAAGAGGGCTTTGAATAAGCTCTCTTATACTTTTGTATTTCTTTTTATATATTTGCATATAATATTATTACAAAGGAAGTGTTAATAGAATATTAATGCTTATATTGGAGGTATAGCTTATTTAGCTATGCCTCCACTTTTTGGGCATCTTCTTAAGTACGTTAAAATTGGATGTGCGGGGAAGTCCCTTTCTATCTGTATTTTTGAGAAGAGATAAAATTAATTAATCACTGCTATGCTACATACAAGTCCCGAGCCAAAATATATTTTTGCTTCCAGTACATCGTTATGGCAATTCACTTTTTCCTACTCCGTCCCTTTGTCATAGTTGCGAAAAGTTTTTCTTCTATTATACTTTTTTTCCGTAGAAAAGCTTGTTTTTAAGGCAAATTTAGTGCGAATTATTTTTACCATTCAGGACTGATACACTTTTGCAATAATTTCGAGAATATTTTTAAAAGTTTAGAATTAACAAATGAACTTGAACAGAAAGCGATGAAAAATAGCAGGGAAGCCAGTAAAGTCAAGCTTTCCAGAACTGTAACAAAGCCAATTATAGGAGGTGCTTTACTTATAGATAAAAAACAAATCGGAATATACATAATAGACAATCACCTTAAGGATAATTACTTTTGGAAGGAATTAATTAAATTATTTGCCGTAATTGGTCAAACATTTGAAATCCACTGTTGGAATGAAGAAACTTTTGAAATAGCTATGGCGTTACAATTAGGAAAACAAAAGTTTACTGATTGGGAATATGGAGTCATCATTGAGGGAGTGATTGACGATAACTTCATTGATACACTTTGTCATATTGAAAAACCATTGAATAATGAGATAAGCAATAAAATGATACCTTTCTTTTCTATTTTTTTGGAAAATGGGTTTTCCTCTGAGCATTATGGTACAGAAATTCACATATTATCAGAACCTAGAGACAAGGCTAAATTACATATATTGCTAGAACAAATGCGAAATTATGCACTGATTTGCGAGGATAATCTTTAGCAATTTAATCTTTAAAATAGAAAATAAGATGGTTAAGCTTTCCAGCTGATTAGACGATAACTATGATATCATAGGAAAATAAGGTGGAGAGTTTATGATAATTCAAGCGAACAGGATTTCTTCCGGATATTCTTATTCTAATGAGAGTATGAATAAGAATGTAGGTAGAGAGCAGGAAAGTGATAAAAAGATAAGCAATAAAAATCTGGGGAAAACCCAGATTGTTGATATGAAGAATAATAAAAATCCTATTTTTATGCGAAAAAACCAATTAAAAAAGGGTGCAATGAAGATAGTGACAGATGCTTTTGCTGGTGAGCAAAAAATTGATAAAGGAATAGAAAATCATCAAAATAAAGTACTGGAACTTACCAGGCAAGCCAACGAGGCAAGCGGAGATGTTAAGAGATTATGGGAGCTGCAGGCGGACCTTAAAAAGAACCTTGGGATAGCAGATGACAGCGAGGAACAAAAAGACTTTGAATTACTTAAGAAAGTCTATAATATTTCAAAAGGGTATTCCAATGAGTCGCTTACGAAGGAAGAAACAGAACGTTTTAGAAATATGGAGCCTTTAACAGAGTATCAGGAAACTTCTATGGAATACTATAAGATGGAGGTAGAATTTAAGGATAGAATGTGTAAGGCAAATGATACCATTGCAAATGAAAATAGGACCATTGAAGCAATCAATCTGGAAAGGGTAAAAACACATCCTATGGTTGATGCCAAAAAAGAAGCTGCTAAAATATTAGATGCTGCCGATAAGGAAGTTGTACAGCAGCTTTTAGAAGAAGTGAAAGATAATATTGACGAAAAAATAAAAGAAGTCAATGAAAAGGCAGAAGAAATTAAGGATAAGGATAAGAATAAGGATAAAGAAGAAAACATGGATAAAGATATTAGCCGCAATGTTTCTGATACCAAAGCTGAGAAATATAGTGACCGTAAGTTAAACCATGGGGAGCAGATTCATGAACCGAATATAGACTGGAGTGCTGTACAGAAGAAGGTGAAACAATTATTAAATGCCCAAAAGATGCTTTCTGAGGATATAAAGGGTCTGGAAGTTAATGAAGAATTGTAACATATAAAAGGACGCCTAGATAATATTTAGGAGATGATAAATAGGAATTTGAATTAATCCCACATAGGGATAACATGATCATTAGAGCATATTATGTGGCATTACGGACGGTATGCGTGGTATCTATTTGCTTTTCCGGTAGATAAAAAAAGCAATCGGATATATAAAGTAGCTCGAATTAAAAATATTAGTATTTCTGAACAAGTATTTTGCAAAATCATGATGATATTAAGAAGCTTATGGATGAATCCAAAATAGCATCTAATTACGATATATAGTTGTCGCTATCATGTGATAAAATTAATACATTAAGGGGGATTTACATGAACACTCAAGAAGTGAAGGAAAAATTATACAGCCTAGGAGCGGATTTATGCGGTATTGCAAGTTTGGATAGATTTAATGAAGCACCATTAGGCTATCATCCATTAGATGTTCTGCCTACTTGTAAATCTGTTATCGTATTTGCTATTCGCTTTGTTTCAGGTACACTTGCATGTAATACAGCCGTTCCTTATACTGTTGTAAGAAACATTTTATCGGATAAGATGGATAAAATAACGGTACAATTTTGTATCGACTTGGAAGATGAAGGTATACTGGCGGTGCCCACCAGAACTAATGGTTCTGAATATGATGAGAAAACCGGGAGATATAGGAGTATTATTTCTGCAAAACATGCTGCACAAGCAGCTGGGCTGGGTACAATCGGAAGACATTCCTTGTTGATTACCCCTGAATATGGAATCATGGTATGGTTGAGCGTTATATTAACAGAATTAGAATTGGAGCCGGATGTTTTACAGGAAAAGTTATGTAATGACTGCAACCTTTGCGTCGAAGTATGCCCGGTAAATGCACTTGAGAATATTGAAATAAATCAAAAAGCATGCTGGGATTATGCATTTGGT
Organism: uncultured Anaerocolumna sp.; assembly: GCA_937901695.1. Classification (GTDB taxonomy): domain Bacteria; phylum Bacillota; class Clostridia; order Lachnospirales; family Lachnospiraceae; genus Anaerocolumna. Next base: position 1,143 of record CALDJN010000246.1, on the reverse strand, counting down.
GAAGTGAAGCAGGATTGGCGAATCAGTTGCCACAAATGCAGGGACATATGTCCATTTCTTTTTGGAAGTAAAAACAAGGAATTTAGAAGAGACAATAGCTCCGCAACTTAGAATTATTCTCATTTGCTAGTATTATAGAACAACTTTTGTATAATAATTTCTGCACATTCATTAGGTGTATATTTGTTTGAATCAACTCTGCAACTATATTGAATGTTTTTTGCCATGATTACATTTTGCTCATCGGATAAATTTATTCGCCTATCGCCACGTTCAATATTCCGTTTTCTGCAAATTTCCAGAGGACAATAAACTTCAACTATATCAAGTGGATTATCACACAATATATTTTTCAGTTGTTCATAATGAGGTTTGAGTTCTGGCTGTTCCACTAAAATTCCGTCAATAATAACGTTTTTCCCAAGGTTTGAAAATAACTTTGCAGTATGATACATCATAATAATCACTTCACTAAAATATTTCCAATAATCTTCATGAAGATACTTTTCTCCAATCACTTCTTCAAATAAATCATTGGCAACAACATAGAAAAGAATATCATCTCTTGCTTGAAGAGCATCAACAATTGAAGTTTTTCCAGAACTGGTAACACCATTTAAGAATATAATTCTACCTGTATTCATCCTTTATTATTCCTCCATTTTTCATACCAAATCTATTTAGCGGCACTTCAAAGAAGCAGCCATTAATGCTATTCCAGCAATTTTTTATATTAGTAGTATTAATAATAAGCCCAATAAACCATAATTGCTTTAATACATCTTTATTGTAAACTTTCGGCATCTATTTGTCATTTTCATAAACATTTAGAAGAAATAATAAGAAAATCACAATGTAAATGATTTATCATTAACACTGTGATTTCCAATTCTACTGCATCATCTTCATTTGATAAATTATCCGGTAAATGCTTTTTTCTGAAAGATAATATTTCTCTGCTAAGTCAGAAACACTTATACCCTTTTGGTATAATCCAAATATATCCCTATTTCTATTGTTCAATTCATGCCTATAACCACTTTTTATACCCCAACCTACCTTTTTTCCAAACTTCACAGGAATATAGAGGCATTCTCCACTTACATACTTTTGAATTTCATTTATTAACTCTACAGGTAACAC
>CALDJN010000245.1 GCA_937901695.1 uncultured Anaerocolumna sp. | reverse complement strand
TATAATATATTTTAGCCTTTTATTATTTTACTGATTTGTTATAATAGATTATAATAAATCAGAAATTATTTTTATGAATTCTAATGAAATCACTAGAATAAGCTTATGAAACATAACAATTACTTATTTCAGGAGGATAATGAATGAAAACCGATATTCAGATTGCTCAGGAAGCAAAATTAAAACATATTAGAGAAGTAGCTTCAAAACTTGACATTGAGGAAGATGACCTTGAGTATTATGGAAAGTACAAAGCTAAATTATCAGACGAATTATGGAATAAAGTAAAGAATAATAAAAGTGGAAAGCTGGTATTAGTAACAGCTATTAATCCAACTCCTGCAGGAGAAGGAAAAACCACCACGACGGTAGGTTTAGGCGAAGCCTTAGGCAAACAAAATAAAAAAGCAGTGATTGCTTTACGTGAACCATCTTTAGGACCATGTTTTGGTATCAAGGGTGGTGCGGCAGGTGGCGGATATGCACAAGTGATTCCTATGGAAGATTTAAACTTACATTTTACCGGCGATTTTCATGCTATTACATCAGCCAATAATCTGCTTGCTGCAATGTTAGATAATCATATTCAACAAGGAAATGCTTTAAATATAGACCCAGGTCAAATAGTCTGGAAACGCTGTGTCGATATGAATGATCGTGTTCTTCGTAATATTGTAGTTGGTCTTGGCCGTAAAACAGATGGTGTTGTAAGGGAAGATCATTTTATCATTACTGTAGCATCAGAAATTATGGCTATTCTTTGTTTAGCTGACGATATGAAAGATTTAAAAGCCAGACTTGGTAGAATTATTGTGGCTTATACTTATGATGGTAAACCGGTTACAGCAAAAGAATTAAAGGCAGTTGGAGCAATGGCAGCTTTACTTAAGGATGCTTTAAAGCCAAACCTGATTCAAACTATAGAAAACACTCCAGCGATTATACATGGAGGACCATTTGCAAATATAGCACATGGCTGCAACAGCGTTAGAGCAACAAAAACTGCATTAAAACTAGCAGATATTGTTGTTACGGAAGCTGGTTTTGGCGCTGACTTAGGTGCTGAGAAATTCTTTGATATAAAATGTGCAAGTGCAGGTTTAACACCGGATGCAGTTGTATTAGTAGCAACAGTACGTGCTTTAAAATATAATGGTGGAATACCAAAAGCAGAACTTAGTAAAGAAAATTTAGATGCTTTAAAGAACGGTATCGTTAATCTTGAAAAGCACATTGAAAACTTACAAAAATACGGTGTTCCAATTATCGTTACTTTAAATCGTTTCTTAACAGATACAGAAGCTGAGTTAGATTATGTAAAGGAATTTTGTGAAAAGAAAGGCTGTGAATTTGCCTTATCTGAAGTTTGGGAAAAGGGTGGCAACGGCGGTATAGAATTAGCTAATAAAGTAATAAATACTCTGGAAACGAAAGAAAGTAAGTTTAGAACTTTATATAAGAAAGAATTATCGTTAAAGGATAAAATAGAAACCATTGCAAAAGAAATCTATGGTGCAGCCTCGGTTACATATGATTCGGCTGCTGAAACAGCTATTAGGAAACTAGAAGAACTTGGTTTTAAAGAATTGCCTGTATGCATGGCAAAGAATCAGTACTCCTTATCAGATGATCCTACAAAACTGGGACGCCCTACCGGCTTTAATGTAAATATACGAGAAGTATATGTATCAGCTGGTGCAGGGTTTGTAGTAGCTATTACCGGTACTGTTATGACTATGCCCGGCTTACCCAAAGTTCCTGCGGCAGAAGGTATTGATGTAAATGATGAAGGAGTAATTACAGGATTATTCTAAAGGAAGAAGAAGTAATTAGAAATTATTCGAAATGACAAAGGAATAATTATGAATTATTCTAATGGAAGAAAGAGTACTTACGGATTATTCTAAATAGCGAAGGAGTAATTTCAAGGTTATTCTAAATGACCGAGTAGTAATTATGGATTATTCTAATAGAAGAAAGGGTAGTTTCAGATTATTCTAGGGAGCGAAATACATTATATAAAAGGATTAATGCAAAATGTCATTTTGATCTTGAAAGGTTTAAATCTATCGTTTATATAGATTCAATGCCTTTTATGATCAAAATGACTTTTTAACTTAAAGAGGCGAATATTAAATTTCTATTTATGTAGATAAAATAATTTCTTTGCGTATAATATAGAAGAACTTTTTTTGGAGGATTAAATTGGAGTTTGTAAAATTAGAATTCGAATATACGGATGATGTTACGGTGATTAACAGACAACAGTTTGAAGCTCACATGCGATTATACGAAGGATATATTAATAAAATGAATGAAATCGATAAGCTTTTAATGACGGAACCTGACCTGGAAAATGCCAATTCCACTTACAGCAAATTCAGGGGATTAAAGAGAGGAGAAACTTATGCATTAAACGGAGTAATCCTTCATGAGTATTATTTTGAGAATATAGGTGGATATGATACTGAACCGGATGAAATTATCAAAAAAATATTTGACAGGGATTTTGGTGGATATGAAAACTGGATAGAAAATTTTATAGCAACAGCCAAAGCAAGTAGAGGATGGGCTATTCTTTGTTATGATCCACGTTCCGATAGATATAGGAATATTAGTTTAGATGCTCATGATGTTGGGAACATTCAGTTATCCACACCTCTTTTAGTGCTTGATATGTATGAACATGCATATTTTCTTCAATATGCTGACAAAAAAGCAGACTATATTAATAATTTTATGAAGAATATTGATTGGGATATTGTAAAAGTACGTTTTGAAAGCTGTATGTAGATAAATATGGTGCCAGGAAATAATTAGTGCCTGGCACCATGAAAATTAATTTTTCTTAAAGGCTTGTTCACAATAAATGCAGCGATATACACCCTTTTCACGATCTGTTAATTTAAATACATGTTTTAATTCTTGTTCAATGGAAGTAATACATCTTGGGTTTTTGCATTTAAGAATATTAGTTACTTTTTCAGGAAGTTTAGGATTACGTTTTTCTTTAATAACACCGTCTTCGATGATATTAATAGTAATATTATGGTCTAATACCCCAAGAACATCGATATCAATGTCGAAGGAATTTTCTATTTTAATAATATCTTTCCTGCCCATTTTGTTACTTCTTGCATTTTTAATAATGGCAACGCTGCAATCCATATCTTTTAAATTAAGGTATTCATATATTTTCATAGCACCGCCAACTGCAATATGGTCAATTACGATACCTTGTGTTAATCCACCAATATTTAACATACTTCCACCTCCAATAGCTTCATCATAAGCGCCATTCTTACATATACACCAAACTTTGCCTGCTTAAAATATACGGCTCTAGGGTCACCGTCTATTTCTGTTGAAATTTCATTTACTCTTGGAAGAGGATGGAGTACAAGCATATCTGGCTTTGCATATTCCATTTTTTTCTTGTCTAAGATAAAGGAATCTTTTAAGCGAATGTAATCCTCTTCATTAAAGAAACGTTCCTTTTGTACTCTTGTCATATAGAGTATATCTAATTCTGGCAATACTTCTTCCAATACATTAACTTCTTTATAAGTAATGTGATTAGC
>CALDJN010000244.1 GCA_937901695.1 uncultured Anaerocolumna sp. | reverse complement strand
AGGCACCGGGTGCCTCGCACCAAATTCTATATCTTAAATTTTAGCACCGTATCGTTTAGTTTCGCTGCAAGTTCAGCCTGGCTTTGTGTTGTGGCTGCTACTTGTTGTATTGCTATTGTGGTTTCATTTAGACTGTCTTTAATAATTTCTGCTTCTTCATTAGATTTTTGGGAGTTTGCTGCAATATTTTGTATGGCAGTACTTACTTGATCCATAGAAGCAGCTAGTTCTTCTGTCATGGCTGCTATTTCTTCCGACATTTGACTGGTACTATCAGAATCCTTATAATACTGTATTCCAACATTACCAAAGTCTTCGAATTTATGATCTACATTTTCATTAATAAACTTTAAAGTATCATTGCTATTGTCTGATAAATTGCTAAATGCATTTTGCACTTTAACTATGGTTTCCTGAATAGCAGATACTGCGTGTGAAGACTGCTCAGCCAGCTTTCTTATCTCCTCTGCAACTACAGCAAAGCCCTTGCCCTGTTCCCCTGCTCTGGCTGCTTCAATGGCTGCGTTTAAGGAAAGTAAATTTGTCTGTTCTGATATACTTGCTATTGTTTCTGCCATAACACGAATATTTTCTACAACTTTTCCATCTTCAATCGCTTTTAATACATCTTTTTGCTTTTCAGCATATAATGCTCTAACTTCGCTGATAGCTTCTGTACCTTTTTTCTTAACTTCATTTGCCCTTATCTTTGCTTCACCAGCATTATTACTACCTTCTCTGGCTTTATCGGATAATACGTTAATGCTTGAGTCTACTTCTTCTACGGAGGCAGTTATTTCTTCTGAGGTTGCACTGGTATCTTGTATCCCAACTACAATCTGTTTTACGGAATTATCTATGTATTCAACCTTAGCCGTTAATTCCTCTACCGTAGCGGAAAGTTCCTGGCTTTCTGCACTCATTTCATGCGAATTCTCAATAATTAACTTTACTAAATTTTTTACATTATCTTGTGCTTTATTTAAAGCAATACTGGTTTGTCCAAATTCATCCATCCGCTTCATATTAATCGAAACCCCAAAATCATATTCTGATAATCTGGTAGCAAATTCCCTAACTTTAACCAATGCAGAATTTATGTTTCTTGACATTATAATGCCAAGGATAAGGGCAGCTGCTAGTCCTATAACTTCTAAAACTGTCATTATCAATTTGGAATTCGTATATATGCCAAGGTTTTCCTTATTAAATGTCCTGGCATTATCCATATTAGCTTTGGTCATAACATCCAGACTACTCAGCATAGCCTGCTTAACTTTATATAATTGATTATATTGATCTTCTGCATTTGCATAATCTTCATCTTTTACATAGGACATTAAGGTTTTTCTTAGATTTCTATACTCCTCAAGCTGGTTTTTAAAAATAGGAAGATTTTTTTGCTCTGTTGCCGTTAAAAATAATCCCTCATAATTTTTTAGAAGCTGTGTATTTTCAGATGTATTTAACTGAATACTATTAATTATAGCAGATTTTTCTGCTTCATCTTTTACATAAATTAATTTTAATAAATCACGTTCCACTTCCACGATATTTATATGTATTCCTTTTAAATCGCTGATTCCTTGTACTTTATCCTGGTACATATAATTTGAGTTATCTGCTACCTTTTTTAATGAAGCAGAAGCAAATAATCCAATTATAGTTATCAGTATAGCTAGGGCTATGTAAGAAACAAATAACTTTGTTCTCACTTTTAAATTTCTAAAAAAATTCATGAAATGTCTCCTCCTAAGGTGTATTTATTTAATTTTTCTTATGTATATAGTATAAATTAATCTGCCATATAAGTAATAGAATACAAACTAAAATCTTAGTATAACATAATTGTATAATTTAAAGTACTTGATAGAATATTATGGCAATTTACCTTAAGATTGTACACTAGTACATTAGTTAATGCAAATACTTTTAAAAAGTATCTTGTATATTATGTCAGCTATATACATTATGTAATAAGTTGTAACTTTCATTTTTTCTTTTTAATGTACTTACGCTGATACCTGCCAATTCTATACCCATTAGGATTAAATAATAATAAAAAGGAACTTTTGTTCTTAGCTTTTTCAACTATTTACAAAAGTTCCTTCTATCTATATATATGGGGGGTGGGGTTACAAAGCTGTGATTCTTCGGGCTGAGGCTCTCAGAATGACATTTACTTTTAAGATGATATTCTTTATTTTACAACAGATTCTTCGAGCTAAAGCTCTCAGAATGACATTTACTCTTGGAATTACATTTGCTTTCGGAATGGTATTTGCTTTCGGAATGACATTTGCTTTCGGAATTACATTTGCTTTCGGAATGACATTTGCTTTCGGAATGGCATTTGCTTTCGGAATGACATTTGCTTTCGGAATTACAATTGCTTTCGGAATACATTTACTCTCAAAATGACATTCTTCTTTTCAACTATTCTGTTGTAATATACTTCTACTTTTTCTCTTTACTACTTTTATTTCAAAATATAAAACTACTATAGTGGTAATCAAACCAATAACATTAGCAATGATAGGTTTTGGCATAATCAAAAGTATGGAACAAGGTAATAATATAATTCTACTGATAATTGATAAATTAACTTTAAACCAGCCACCAAGTGCAATAGAAAGTATCATACATCCAATTAATGCAGTAATTAAAGCAAAAACGATATCGCCTACTGCACCTATTAATAGGAGTTCCGGTGAATAACAGAAGATAAATGGTATAATAAATCCTGCTGCTGCAAGCTTCATGGCAGCTAATCCAGTTTCCCATAGTCCTGATCCGGCTATACCTGCTGCCGCAAACGTTGAGAGGGCAACCGGAGGTGTAATAGTGGAAAGAGCTCCAAAGTATAGGATAAATAAATGTGCTCCTAACTGTGATACTCCCATATTAACAATTGCAGGAGCAACCAATATTGCAAGAATCATATATGCTGCCGATGTTGGCAGGCCCATTCCAAGAAGTAAACTTGTTAACATGGCAAGAATTAATGCAACAATTAATCTTCCATCTGCTAACTCCATAATAATTCCACTTATTTTAAGACCAAGGCCAGTCATATTAATAACGCCCATAACAATACCAGCTAACATACAGGCTGCTGCAATTGGTCCAATGCCGTCTGCTGCTTCTTTTAAAGCTTTAAGAAAACGCTTTAAGGTCATATTCTCACGACTTTTAATAAATCCAACAACAATTGATATGAGAATTGCGAAAAATGCAGATTTTTGAGCACTGTATCCAACAATAAGCATAGTAATAAGGACGATTAAAGGTACAAGATAAAGCCATCCATCTTTCATTACTTTACCAGCTTTTAATCTGTCTTCCTTAGGAGTCACTGGAATATTCTGCTTATTAGCTTCTACATATACTGACATGGAAAGTGTTACGTAATATAATATTGCAGTTGGAAATGCTGCCAAAGCGATTTTTCCATACTCAATTCCTGTCATCTCTGCCATAAGGAAAGCTACTGCTCCCATAACCGGCGGCATAATCTGCCCACCGTTAGAAGCTACGGCTTCAATTGCACCTGCAATTGCAGGTTTAAATCCTACTTTTTTCATTAATGGAATGGTAAATGTTCCTGTTGTTACAACATTGGCAGCACCTGAACCATTGATGGTTCCCATTAACATACTAGAGTAAACTGCTGCCTGGGCTGGGCCTCCTCTAACTTTACCCGTTAATGAAAATGCAATATTTACAAAGAATTCACCGGCTCCGGTCATATCTAAAATTGCTCCAAATAAGACAAATAAGAATATAAATTGTGCCGATACATATAATGTCTGCCCATATAATCCATCAGAAGAAGTATATAAATATGGTGCAATTCTTTCAATTGAAAATTTAACCGTTCTAAAAATTCCTGGTAAGTTAGAACCAAGTAATGCATACATCACAAATAAAATTGATATTACAGGTAAAATCATTCCAATTGCACGGCGTGAAATTTCTATAGCTACCACAATACTTATGATGGATAAATATAGTTCAAACTTGGAATACACACCCGCATTTAGAACGAATTTATCCTGAATTACCAATTGGTAATAAGATAAAAATATATTAATAGCAATTAATGCATAATCGATTAGAAACCCACCCTTAAATTTTAACGGATGTCTGATAATGATATAGGATCCAACCAACCCCCAGTGAATAGCAGATTGTGCATAAGCCGGCATAATTCCAAAGGACGCGGTATACATATGATACAAGGCAAGGGTTATTGTAATCACCAGTGCAATTGTATCAG
>CALDJN010000243.1 GCA_937901695.1 uncultured Anaerocolumna sp. | reverse complement strand
GATTGATGGAAGAAACCATGACACCATTCGTTATGAATTCCTGAGCTACTTTTTCTGGCTTATTGACATAGTCAAACAGTCTTATTTCATTATTGGTTAATACCCGGTAATTGTTTGTGTTCAATTTATTTTCTAATATTACAACAGCTTTTTTAATGTCATCTACTTTTACTGACAAGGATTGTTGGCATTTTTCTTCTATTTTATGAGATGATATTTGTTCAATCAACTTACCTTCATGAAAAAATCCATAGGTACCGGCAAGTTGAGATAATTCACTAAGGACATGACTGGATATGATTATGGTAATATTTCTTTCTCGATTAAGTTTCTTTAAGATTTCTCTATAATTAACGATTCCAAAGGGGTCAAGCCCATTAATTGGTTCATCTAATAGGAGTAAATCAGGATTACCCAGCATGGTATAAGCCAGGCCTAATCGTTGCTTCATACCTAAAGAAAAGTTTTTAAAGCTCTTATTTCCAGTATCCTGTAAATCTACTGCTTCAAGCACCTCATCAACCGCATTTTTTTCTACGATCCCTTTTTGAATTCTATAATACTCGAGATTTTTTCTTGCTGACAGATAGGGAAAAAAGCTTGGAGTTTCAATGATGCACCCAGTCCTTTTCCTTGCTTTGTTTAAACCTTCTAAAGAAGTTTCATGAAAAATCTCTAGTTCTCCATTGCTAGGAATAGTAAGTCCGCTTACCATTCTTAATAGTGTAGTTTTACCTGCGCCGTTTTTTCCAACAAGGCCGTATATGTCACCTTTTTTAATTTCAATATTTACATTATTTACAGCAATCTGCTTATTATATTGTTTTGTCAGATTTTTTGTTTTTAAAACAATGTCATTCATTATATATCCTCCTTTTGATTCTGAAGGTATCTTAAATCAAACATTACAAGAAGGCATAAAGAAAAGCTTAAGAAAGTCTTAAGTTTACTCTTTCATTTTAAAGCCAATTCCCCAGACAGTATGGATGTATTCATTGTCAGAATCCGCTTTTGCTAATTTGGATCGAATATTACTGATATGAACATTTACGGTATTGTCATCACCTAAATAGGTATCCTTCCAAACAGATTCAAATATGTTTGCTTTTGTAAATACCTTATTGGGATGTTCCATTAAAAGCTCTAATAAAGTAAATTCTCTAACGGTAAATGGTATCAGCACTCCTTTTAGGGTAATCTCCATGGTTTCCCTATTTAGCACTAAATCTTTATGTATTAGTATTGGATTGGTCTTTTTTGAATCTGAAAATACGATATACCGTCTAAGTTGTGCTTCTACTCTAGCTAAAACTTCATTAATATCAAATGGCTTTACGATAAAATCGTCTGCTCCTATTTTTAATACCACAATTTTTGTTTCTTGTTCTGATTTAGCGGATATTACAATAATTGGCATGTTCTTTGTTTTTCGTACATAGGAGACAATCTCTTCACCAGACATTCCTGGAAGCATTAAGTCTAGTAGAATTAAATGATAATCATATCGTTCTAAGAGCATTTTTGCTTCAGAACCTGAATATGCTGCTGTTACTTGATAACCATTTCTATTTAACATTTTGCATAATAGATTATTGATATCTGCATCATCTTCAACCACTAATATATTAATAGGGTTCATTTATACATTCACTCCCTTATTCATTCAATTAATTTAATATAAAACATTGTTAATCATACTGCATAACAATAATAATTTCAATATAGTAGTAATATAAAAACAGAGATGATGAAATTTGATTACGCTAATCATTTATTCTTAACCGCTCAACTAAAGATTGCTTTTTAAAATTATTCTGTGCTGCTCCTGAAACTATTACAGGTATCATTACAATTAACACTACATATGCTAAGAAAAACCATAACGGAAAAGTAAAATGCATATATCCAGCACCAAAATACCTTAACAATTGAATCACTGCATAACTTACCGGAACTCCAACTATTAAAGTAATTATCAGATTCCCAAATGATAACAACAATCCTTCTACTTGTATCATCTTCATTAATTGCCCATTAGTCATACCAATTGCCTGGAATATGGAGAATTCTCTTTTCCTGGTCACCACATTGGTAATTAATGTGTTAACCAGGTTTATTATACTAAATCCAATAATAAATAGACTAAGTCCAAGTATCATTCCAAAATTTAAGGTCAAATCAACTTCATCGATTTCCTTTTGTTCTCTTAATGTGTACATAGTTAGCAATGGATTTTCATCGATTATTTTTTGCAGTTTAGCCTCTATTTGTACTTGTTTTGAATGCTCAGTAGAAACGACCATTTCTGTTGTCAGGTTTATATTATTCATTATATCATGTAATGCTTCCTTTGGTATTAGAAACCAACCTGCTTCCGGGTTGCTATCATAATATTTATAAGATACAAATCCAACAATGGTATATTCTTTCTCTACGTCCTCTTTTCCATTATGGAATGTAAGTTTTACTTTATCGCCCAGTTTATATTTCCACCCATATATTTCTTCCATCATAGAATTATTACAGATAAGAATTTCATTCTTCTCCACCATCTTTTCATAATCCATGGTTCCAGATTCTAATAATTTCCCGGATATTTCACCTTGGGTGAATCCAGTAATTGTGCCCTTTTCCACTTCTCCATGGGCTTCCCAATTAATGGCTGCTTTTTCAAAAATAGCAACTTCATTGACTCCATCTATTTCTTCTATATTCATTCTTAATTTATCATTTAATGGATTATCCATCTGTATGTCTGTTAATCCATGTTCTGCCATAGTCACAGCATTATGGGACAAATTAATGACAAACTCACCAAAACGGAAATCACCTTGTCTTGAATATTCTTCTAAACTTGTGGAACTTATCAGTGTAGTGGCAATCATGAACAGAACTCCGCCAATTCCCAGAGATATCATGGTTAGTAATGTTTTTTTTCGATTTCGTGTCCCGCTTATCTTAGCTAGATTTCCAGGTGTTAATTTGCGGTATAGCTTCTGTGTAGTTAATTTACTATCTACTGTTTTATATCCGGAAAACTTTGCTGCCTCGATTGGAGATATTGCAGAAGCAATCCTTGCCGGTTTATGAATAGATATTAATACCGTGATAATCTCCGTCACGATTACAATTATAGTTATTATCCCTGTGTTCTTCCAGTCCCAGCCATTTTTCTGAATTATATATCCAATGCTCCCTCCTATTAAAAGACCAATTGGGATACCCATAGCGGAAAGTAATAATCCTTCTCTGGTAATTAGTCCTTTGATTTGCTTTTTGGTCATACCGATTGTTCTAAGCTGGCCAAATTGGCGGATTCTACTGATAATGGATAAGTAAAATACACTATAAATAACTAAGACACTTACAAATAAAATACCAATACCTATGCAAATAATTGCAACTATTTGCTGTGCTTGTCTATTCCCACCGGACAAGGTATTTACAAAATAATTATTCGCATTAACATGCTTTCGTTCAACCCCACTCATATTGGCAATATCACGAATCACTTCTAAGAATTCATTTTGAGACATGTCCTCTGCATTATGGATACGAACAATGGCATCAGGGGAAACGTTCTTTAACTGTGAACCTTTCAAAGAATAGTCTTCTGAAAATAATATTGGATAAATCTTAGTTTTATCAACAATATCAAGAATTCCAGATATGACAAATTCCTCTGTGGTTCCATCTAAGAAATTAAGAGATACGGTTATTCCAATCTTTGGTTCTATACCAATTGATTTGCAAAATCCTCTGGATACCCCAATCTCATTCAACTTTTCTGGTGCTTTTCCTTCAATAATGGACATTGTACGTAAAGCGGAACTATCACCTTTTATAGCTTCTTTTCCAAACCAGACTGGCTGTATCATCTTATTATTTACTTCCATGCCCTGCCCGAATTTATATAATAAAAGCATCTCTACCCGGTTATCTTCTGCTATTGCTTTAATCTGAGCATCGGTTACTTTTTCATAAATTACATGCTGCATGTTAGAGACATTACGTTGCTGGCTCTTTTCAAATCCTATAGTGTAAAGGCTCATTACCATGAGTAAACTTACAGAAAGTGCAATAGTAATGATAATGAAAAAATTTCTCATCCCGTTATTATTTATACTGCTTATTGCAAGATGGGTTATTACTTTTCTATTATTATTTCCGTCAAGTCTCATTCTTTACACCTGCCTCCAACAATCTTTCCATCTTCAATTTGTATGGTTCTGTCGGCAAGCTGTGCAATTTCTTCATTGTGAGTAATCATTACAACTGTCTGATGGAATTGATTGCTGGTTTCCTTTATCAGTCCCAGTACATCCTGACTTGTTTTGGTATCCAGATTACCTGTGGGCTCATCTGCAAGTATAATTGCAGGTTTTGTGGCTAAGGCTCTTGCAATAGCAACACGCTGTTGCTGCCCACCAGAAAGATTGTTAGGCATGTTCATTAGTTTTTCTTCTAAACCTAACAAGGAAATAACCTTATCAATATATGATTTATCAGGTTTATTTCCATCTAATTCAATTGGCAGGATAATATTCTCATAAACATTCAGAATGGGTACCAGATTATAATTTTGAAAAATAAATCCTATCCGGCGGCGCCGGAATATAGTAAGTTTTTCTTCATTTAACTTAGAGATATTTTTTCCTCCTACAAACACTTGCCCCTCTGTTGGCTTATCAAGACCACCTAACATATGTAGAAGTGTAGATTTACCACTGCCGGAAGTTCCAACAATAGCTGTAAATTCACCATCTTCTATTTCCAAGGTTACCCCATCTAATGCACGAACAATATTAGGATGGCTTCCATAATATTTTTTCAGATTCTTTGTCTCTAAAATACTCATATTTACACCCTTTACATATCACATTAGTAGACAAATGTGATACTGCCACAAAAAATCAGGTTAAAAGAATCATTATGTGGCATCCTTTCTATACATTTATTTTCTTTCAACCTTATTAGCTTCTTTATGCTTTCTGTGGCTATTTTAGCAGGTAAATGTCTCAAAAACCTCTCAAAATAGTTAATTAGGCAGATAAAGTGAAAACTTACTTCCTTCTCCTTCCTTGGAATTTACTTTAATATAACCGCCTTGTTTGGTTAAAATTTCCCTGGTCAGATAAAGACCAATTCCAACTCCCTCTTCTTTATGTACTTTACTCTCGCGGAAGAATCGTTTAAAGATGTTATTTATATGCTCTGGAGCAATTCCAATCCCCGTATCTTTCACACATATCTTAGTAAACATATCTAAACGTTCTACAGCAATATGAATCTTCCCACATTCTGGTGTGTATTTTACAGCATTATCCATCACATTAAAGATTGCCTCTATTGTCCACTTTTCATCATAAGATAAGGGATAAGGATTTTCACATTCTACAGATATCATTATTTTCTTTTTCTCTGCATGTAATGTAACAGCAGCTAGAACTTCAGAAATACTATCATATAAATTATTCTGTTCTTTTTTTAATGTAATAATATTATTTTCAAGACGCGACATCTTCATAAGAGATTTCACAAGAAAATCTAATTTTTCCACCTGATTTTGAATTATCTGTAAACACTCTTCCTTTTTTTCTTTGGGCAGGTTATGGTTTAGAATAGTTTCATTGTACATAGTTATATTGGTAATTGGAGTCTTTAACTGGTGTGATATATCCGATATCATCTCCTGCATTTGCTTCTTTTGCTCTAAGTTTGTTTGTTTTGTCGCATAAGTCACATCTGCCAATTGTTTTAATTTCAACTGTATCTTGGAATCTAATGTCTCTTCTTCTAAATCATATTGGTCAAAGACATGCTCAACTGGTTCCTCAAAAGTAATATTTTTAATAATCTGATCCAGACAATCATTTATTTTTGTAGTAAATGCAATATACTGCTTTCGCATATTTATCCATAGAAAAAAAAGAATACAGAATGCTAACGCTATTATTAGAAAAATAACTACAATTACCGTTTTATTCATATCTTTCTCCAATCCATTGGTATCCCAGTCCGTAGATTGTTTTTATGTAAGAATATTTTTCATCTGCTATTTTAGCCCGCAATCTGCTAATATTAATGGTTAGGGTATGTTCATCCACGTAATTTTCATTCTTATCCCATAATTCTTCTAATAATATCTGTCTAGTTAATACATTGCCTGGATTTTTACAGAATTGAAACAACAACTTGTATTCAGTTGGTGTAAGTGTTAGAATTTTACTATTCTTTTTTACTATATAATTTTTGAAATCAATCTCCAGATTACCACATCTAAAAAGTTTTTCTTCCTCTGCTTCCTGGCAACGGCGCAATATAGCATGTACTCGCTGCATCAAAACTTTAACATTAAACGGCTTAGTTATATAGTCATCTGCTCCGGCATTAAATCCCCGAATCATATCTTCATCCATATCTCTTGCTGTTAAAAATATAATTGGTACTTTAGATTGATTTCGAATAACTTTACCATAATCAATTCCATCACCATCCGGTAAGTTTACATCCAAGATGCAAAGTGCCCATTCCTGCTCTGGAAATATTGATTTTGCTGTGGCTATATTATATGCTGATACAGTCTCATAACCTTCCAGATTCAAGTTATAGCATAATCCTGCATTGAGTATTTCATCATCTTCAATTATTAATATTGGTTTCATATTTCTTATCATCCTTTACAACAGAGTTTATAAAACTGAATTTTTGACAATTCCTATTCAAATCCTTATGTAAGAAACATAGGTTTGTCTCCCATTTATACCCACAGAATAAGGATTTCATATTTTTTCCCATTATATCATGTAAATTCCTATAAAGAAAGAAAAATGGTGCCAGGCACCCGGTGCCTGGCACCATATAACTTATGCGCAAAAGTCATTGAGGGTATTTCAATATTATGGTATAATTTTAACAAATAAATATTATAATTATTTTAGGAGGCAGGTATGGAAGAAAAGAAATGGTGGAAAGAAAGTGTAGTTTATCAAATCTATCCAAGAAGTTTTATGGATAGCAATGGAGATGGCATTGGAGACTTGAATGGTATTACAAGCAAGTTAGACTACCTAAAAGATTTAGGTGTAGATGTAATCTGGATATCTCCTATTTATGAATCTCCTAATGATGACAATGGCTATGATATTAGTAATTACAAAGCCATTATGAAAGAATTTGGTTCTATGGAGGACTTTGACCGATTACTGTCAGAAGCACATAAGAGAAATCTTAAGATTGTAATGGATCTGGTATTTAACCACTCTTCCGATGAACATCCCTGGTTTGTCGAAAGCAAAAAATCCTTAGATAATCCATACCGGGATTATTATGTATGGAAACCTGCAAAAGATGGAGAAGAGCCTAATAACTGGAGGTCCTGGTTTAGCGGTCCTGCCTGGGAATACTCCAAGGAAACGGATATGTATTATCTGCATATATTCTCCAAAAAGCAGCCTGATTTGAATTGGGAAAATGATAAGGTTAGAGAAGAACTATATAGCATCATTGACTGGTGGTGCAAAAAAGGTGTAGATGGTTTCCGCATGGATGTAATCAATTTCATTTCCAAGGTTCAAAGTTACCCTGATGGACAGAAGGAAGATGATCAGCTTTATGGCGATAAGATTCCTTATATTGCAAATGGTCCTCGTGTTCATGAGTTCTTACAGGAAATGAATAAGCAGGTATTATCAAAATACGATTTAATTACCGTAGGTGAAACAACCCATGTAACCACAGAAGATGCCAAGCAGTACGCTGGATTTGATACTCATGAATTAAACATGGTATTTCAATTTGAGCATATGACACTGGATTATGGTAAACTTGGAAAATGGTCAACCAATCGAATTCCTTTTATTCCTTTAAAAAAGATACTATCCAAATGGCAATATGAATTAGAAGGCAAAGCCTGGAACAGTCTTTACTGGGAGAATCACGATCAGCCAAGAATCGTATCCAGACTTGGTAATGACTCCATGGAATACCGTGATTTATCGGCAAAGATGTTAGGCACTTGCTTACTTATGATGAAAGGAACCCCTTACATCTATCAAGGTCAGGAACTGGGCATGACCAATATAGAGTTTCAATCTATAGAGGATTTTCGTGATGTAGAGATACTTAATGCATATGATGAATTTCTAGATAACAAGCTGGCTACAGCAGAGGAAATGATGCAATATTTTAACCTGAAAGGCAGGGATAATGCCAGAACTCCAATGCAATGGGATGAAAGTGAACATGCTGGTTTTACTAAAGGAACACCATGGATTCAAGTAAATCCCAATTATACCTATGTTAATGCTAAAAGTCAGATAAAGGATAGTAATTCTATTTATTCCTATTATAAAGAGTTAATTAGGTTTCGCAAAGAGATGGAGGTTCTTGTATATGGTACTTATAATCTCTTGGAAGAAAATGATGAAAACTTATATGTTTATACAAGAACACTTGGGAATACGACTTTACTTGTTATCTGTAACTTTACAGATAAAGAATTATCCTATGCAATTCCAAGGGAATATGAACAGGCTAAAATAATCATTAATAATTATCCTCATAGAACAAATAATAGTATAATACGTCCTTATGAAGCTGTTGTATATTGTAAGGAATAAAGAGATTCTTTATAAAATCGGCTATGCTGAATTTATGCCAGAAGGGCATATAGAATCAGAATACATATAGACTAAGAATGGTATGATGAGATTCTTCGCCTAAAGGCTCAGAATGACATATAGGCTCGGAATGGCATATATACTTAGAATGGCATGATGAGATTCTTCGCCTAAAGGCTCAGAATGACATATAGGCTCGGAATGGTATATATACTTAGAATGACATGATGAGATTCTTCGCCTAAAGGCTCAGAATGACATACAGGCTCAGAATGACATACAGGCGCAGAATGGCATATAGGCTCGGAATGACATATAGGGTTAGAAAATAAATTCGGCATACATATTTTTGTCTAGAATAGGTATAGGATTCTGGTTACATATTAGTGTCAAATAATAATCTCTATGATATAATTGAGACTACAAATCATAAAGGAGAGGATTTTCGTGATAACTATAAAAGAAATGGCTAATATCATTGGCGTAAGTTCTACCACTGTTTCCAATGTAATTCATGGAAAAACAAAAGAAGTTTCAAAAGAGACAGTGGAAAAAGTCAATGAACTTTTAGAAAAATATCGATATGTCCCTAATATGAATGCCAGAAATCTAGCAAAAAAAGATTCTAAAATTATAGGGGTAGTATATAAATATAATAAAAATACAGATAACAACTTCATACAGGACCCATTTGCCAGTGAAATATTAGGTGCCATCGAGGTACAGATACGTAAGCATGAGTACTATACCATGATTTACCTATCTGAGGAATTAGATGATATACTTCGATTTGTTTCCTCCTGGAATGTAGATGGATTAATTGCTGTTGGATTCTGGCCGGATGATTGCCACATAATGAAAAAATCTATTGCAAAACCTATGGTTTTTGTAGACAGCTACTTTAATAATGATGGATTAAGTTATGTTAATGTTGGATTAAAAGATAAAGAAGGCGGATACGATATTACCAAATATTTAATTCAATGTGGACATAAACAAATCGCTTTTATTACAGATTGTATGGTAAGCGTTTATGGGGCTCGATATGAGGGTTATAAGGAAGCTTTACAGGAAGCAGGTATTCCGATTTCTGAGCATAACTTATTATTTCTAAAACCAAACCATAAAGAATTTGAAAAAAGTATAGAAAATGTTTATAAAAGGCATCAGGAATTTAGTGCCTTATTCTGTGTGTCAGATTATTACGCTGTAAAAATCATGAATTACTTTATTGACAATGGTGTTAAGCTTCCTGATGATATATCCATCGTTGGCTTTGATGATAACCTAATCGGTCAGACCATAAGACCAGCATTAACAACTATGAGACAAAATCCCAGCCAAAAAGGCTATCTGGCTGTTGAGCAGCTTATTAAATTAATCCATCAAATGGAAGTTGAGGAGAACAATATCCAATTGACTGCACAACTTATCGTTCGCAATACTGTAAAAATACTTAATAAATAATTTTACAATATAATTTGGAATAAATAAGGATTGTAAAATCTTACAATTATATGGAATAGCACTTGAAATTATTGTAATGTTGTGCTATTCTTTAATCAGAAGAAAGCTTTTGCGTATAAGTTACAATAAACTTTAATATTTCAGTTATTATTTAGACAAATTATTAATTATTTTGTACTTTAACAAAAGTTTTCGCTCGAATTATATAATTTAAGGAGGATATTTTATGAAATTAAGAAAGATGGTTACTCTCTTACTCATGATTGTACTGGTGGGATCTGTATTAGCGGCATGCTCCAAATCTGATTCAACAAAAGACACTGCCAAAACAGAAGATACCACAAAAGCTGATTCAAAAGAAACAGAAAAAACAGACGCAAAAAAAGAAAC
>CALDJN010000242.1 GCA_937901695.1 uncultured Anaerocolumna sp. | reverse complement strand
TTCCCAAAAACCTTCATCCCAGAGCATGACTACCCCGCCGCCATATTCCCCTTTGGGAATAGTTCCCTCAAAGTTCCTGTATTCTAAGGGGTGGTCTTCCACCTGTACGGCAAGCCTCTTATCATGAGTATCATAGGATGGACCCCTAGGCACCGCCCAGCTTAAAAGAACTTCATTCCATTCCAGACGCAAATCATAGTGATCCTTGCGTGCCATATGGTGCTGAAGGATAAATCTCAGACTTTCCTCAGAACCTTCTGCTTTTCCTTCTGGCTCAAAGGTTCTTTCAAAGTTCCTTTTCTGGTTGTACTCGTTTAGCTTTCCAGTCATAAAATCACGCCGTTTCCTTGTCTTTCTTAGCTTTCTCTACACTAGCTTTTAGTGCCTCCATAAGGTCGATTACTTTACCGGCACTGTCAGTCTCTGGGGCAACAATCTCCTTACCGGATATTTTTGTCTCAATAAGGGAGCGCAGTCTCTCTTGGTATTCGTCTTTATATTTCTCAGGATCAAAAGGTGTATCCATGGAATTAATCAGCATTTTTGCCATATTCAGCTCCTGCTCTGATACTGCCGGTTTCGTGTATTGCTTTTGAAGTTCTTTAATATCATCAGCATAGAACATAGTAGAAATAAGGATACCATCCTCCCGGGGAATAATTGCCATTAGTGTGTCCTTGGTGCCCATTACAGTTTTTCCTATAGCTATCTTCTGTTCAGCCATCAGTGCGGAGCGGAGCAGCTCGAAGGCTTTTTCACCTCCCGCCTCAGGTGAAGCCTGATAGGTTTTATCATAGTAAACTGGAGAAATTTGATTCAATTGGGCGAAATGTAAAATTTGAATGGATTTTTCTTTTTCTGTCTTGATTTTTTCAATCTCCTCCTCAGTGATTACCACATACTTGTCCTCATCATATTCATAGCCTTTTACAATGTCCTCTGCTTTAATCTCCTTTCCGCAGTGGGCACAGGTCTTTTTATACCGGATACGGCTATTATCTTCCTTATGAAGCTGGTTGAAGTGGATATCATTGTCCTGTGTACTCGTATACATTGCAATAGGAATTGCGACCATACCAAAAGTTATGACCGATTTACGTGATATCATATTTAAACACCTCCAAGGGTATTGTTTCCAACTTAATTGTAAGTATTCAGCGGAACTATACTATAATCCGATGCTTTTCTCCATCATTTGTTAATAAAACTCTGTTCCCCTGAATTAACCTGTCATCCACAGTAATTGTTTCCGTTGTCAGTATTCCCTTGCTTCTACTTTCAACTCTGATTTCATAGAGGGAATTCCCATACTTATATTCAATGGAAAAATCGCCGAAACTTGCCGGTGTAGCTGGATCGATAATCAACTCATTTCCTTCTTTGCGAATGCCTAAAAACCAACTTAACAGCCCCTGATACATCCAGCCTGCGGAACCGGTATACCAGCTCCAGCCACCTCTTCCGGTATAGGGTGGACTAAGGGATATATCCGCCGTCATTACATAGGGTTCCTTCTCATACCTAAGAGCATCCTTCCTGTTTTTCGCAACGTGTATAGGATTCAGCATGGTGAAAAGAGTCTCTGCCATGTTATAGTCACGTAGCATAGATGTGGCGATTGCCAGCCAAACCGCCCCATGGGTATACTGACCTCCGTTTTCCCGGATGCCAGGGATAT
>CALDJN010000241.1 GCA_937901695.1 uncultured Anaerocolumna sp. | reverse complement strand
ATGACTTTATAGCCATTCTTTAATATTTTTGTAACTTTATAAGTTTATCCTGTATGTCAATTCATTTCACTTACTATTTTCAACCCTAAAACAGTTATTATTACAGTCACTTAAAACAATTTGGAAGCCTCTATTTAAAATAATTAGATGGCTTCCATATTCAAAGACAAACTACCCTGATGCAATATTATATATATCGTATTATCATTAAATAAGCTCCCTCTTTTTTGGAAATCTCATATTCTGCTTCCATACGATAAACACTTCTACCAGCCAGTTTCTTTACGTAATCCCGATTATGAGTATACATAATAATGATACCCCCATTTTTTAAATTATCCGGTACTTTTTCAAAAAACCTTCGATAGATTCGATATATTTCATCCTCTTCCTTATGTCCTATAGCCCTTGGCATATTGGTAAATATTTCATCAAATAAATACTCATGTTTAAAATCAAAGAAATCCCTATTAATATAATGAATGATAGCATGAGCTTCTTTCGCATTTTCTTTTCCTTTAAAAATGGCATCCTCATAAATATCAAGTCCATACATAGTATTGGCAGGTACCAGGTAATTTCGCTCAATCAGCATAGTCCCTACTCCACAAAAAGGATCTAAAACTTGCGCATCTTCTTTCATATAATCCTTTGCCAATGCAGTTAGAAATGCTGCATTCACAGGTTGGATGCTGGCTGCGATTGAATTCTTTCTATAGAGGAACCTTTCATCTTTTAATGTAAATAACTTTACCAACACATTAAAATTTCCTTCTTTATTTTCGATAAGTCTTACTTCAAACTCATAATTTGAAGTAGTGTTTATTAGTTTTTGACTTGTCAGTCTGGTTATTTCATTGCCTAACTTTTTAGTAAATGCACTTTTTTTATCTAAAGGAAGTTTACTTTTTAACTCTATTCTGAAATAGTATTGCTCACTCCCCTTATGCCTTTTATTTAAAAATTCAATAAGACTGCTGCCTGCTATATCAGTAGCTGCCTCTTCTACATCCATTTTACAGGTTTTTAAATCATCTAACATAAATAAAAGTTCACTATAAGTACGTATAGGCAGTATTTCTTTCAGATGATTTGTTTTTAAAATAATACCTGCGTTAAACTCTTTCGCCTGTGTTCCCTTTAGCTGGTCTAGTGTAATATTTTTATAATTTCTATTTGTAAGCAATACCAATTTGGAGGGGACATCATATCCGGTAAATGTATGCTTTGTAATTCCTTCCTTGGCAATAATAAGGTCAGAAAGGTTTCTTATTTCTTCCTGTATATGTTTCTTATTGGATTCCCCTATCTCCATATGATTTAGCTTATTCAGTCTTTCCTTCAAATCTGGTAATAAGCTGGTATAATCAAAGCCCTTCATAGCTGTTAAATAAGAACTCTTTACAAAAAGCTGACTTTCCATTTTATATGCATGATACAATTTATCCAGAAAAGCAGGTACTTCTAACTCTCCCATAATTAAGGCTGTATTTTTCCTCACTTTGGCATCTTCATGGGTTAAAAGCTTATCAAAAATAGAATAATCTCCTCCTAAATAATATAATAGGGAAGCTTTTTGAAATTCCTCTTTTAATTCGGTTTTTAATTTAATTAAATTTTGCCGAACATCCTGTCCTTGTTTTATCTTATCAAATGTATCTCGTATCATGAAATCTCCTTACCGCATCTTAACAGCTTATTTAATCATTTTTTATTGTTCATTTTTTTATTGTTCATTTTTTATTGCAGATTATTTTATTCTATATAACGTATCTTCTTATATAAATATTTTTTGAAAATTATATAGATATCTTCTTATCTATTTTTAATTGTATAGTAATTTAATTTTCTTTTAAAATTTTTATTACTATTTCTTTTCCCTCTCAGTTATAGTAACACGAATTCTATCTCCCGGTTGTTTTCCAATCCTGGCTCTAATATCTTTTCGAATACCTATAATATGACATGGTGTTTTCATCTTAACCAAACTTCCTTCATAAGGTTCTCCAGCAAAAGTAGCCAGCACCGGAACTCTTCCTTTTCCGAATTCTGCTTTTACATCAAATGGGATTTCAATATATGCACCATCTATATCAGGGACTTTCTTTATTTCAGCTTCAAACTCATAAACTTTTCCCATTCCATTCGCCTATGCCTTTCTTTTATTTCATAATTGAAGTTTATCATAACACTTTTCTTTAGTAAACAAAAATGATTCTTAGAATATTATAATACATCACAATATATATGAAAGGAGCCAAATTGTATTGTATAATAATATGATAGCAATTGCATTAAAGATACCAATTGCGCTAAAGATGCAATTTCCCCTTATGGATGTTGTTCTTAACCCTATCTATATAGTCGTTCTTATATTATTAGTATGTTCATTTGAAATAATAGTAACTATCTTATTAATTAGAAGGAAAGAAATTCGTAAAAACACAGCAGTAGAAGTTATAAAGTATCCTATTTCTGATAAGAACAATGGTAAAGATAAGGTACGGCTACTGAATAAAGAACTGGAACCCTTTGGATTTGCCTACTACCCAGAGGAAGATATCTTTTCTTCTAACACGAACAGTTGGCAGCGAGATTTTGGTTATTGCCAGCTATATGATGAAGTAGCGCCAACTTTAGGTATAATCATAGATTGCGAACCAATACGCTTTGAGTACGGCGGAAAAAAATGGATGATTGAATTTTGGAAAGGCCAATACGGTTTGACCACTGGAAGTGAGATTGGAATCTATACTACTATGGGTCCAGACCTAGATATTCCAGAACTTTTTAATGGTACTTTTTATCAAAGTGCAAAAGATGAGGATTTTCTGCAAATGTCTATGACATTAAATAAGAACAATAAAAAATTGTATACGGTTAGTGGTTTCAACTGGTGGTTAACCGGCTTTAAACTGGGTGAATTCTCTCAACCATCTGAGTTAACTTTAGATATTAAAATAACCTTAAAAGATGATGAAATGCGGGATGCCTTTATTGATGAACTATTATTTACAGGTTATAAAGTAGAAGATTTAACTGTGATTAATAATACCATAAGTTTCACTTTCGATAAACCCCATTCCCCTCAGCCATTTACCAGAATTCCTTTAACCGAATATTTAATGCAGAAGAATAATGAGCAGAACTGTAATGCATTTAAAGCATTAACAAAAGGTCATTCAAATACTTTAAAGAAATTAGAATTAATAAAAAATGAAGCTCCTAAAATGTATCTCCATATTTTAAATTTAGGTAAGACAAGGCAGTTCTTTGGCGATTATGAAACCATTAAAAATTTTATAGACAAACGTGATGACCCAAATCATTAAGTAATGAAAGGGGATGGCATGGTGTCTAATATAAAAATATTAACGAAAGTATTTCATTCCTCTGAAGAAGTACTGTTTGATGATTCTTCAAAAATTGTTATTATGAGTGATTGTCATAGGGGAGATGGCAGCTGGGGTGATAATTTTTCCAATAACCAAAATCTATATTTTGCAGCTTTAAATTTTTACTATGATAAGGAATTTACTTATATAGAACTTGGTGACGGCGATGAATTATGGGAAAATAGAAATCTAGAACAAATAATTGCAATACACAGCAATGTATTCTGGCTTTTATCAAAATTTTATCACGAAGACAGATTATATATGCTTTATGGAAACCATGATATGGTTAAGAAGAAATCAGATTATGTTGCCTATAAATGTAATACTTTTTACGATGAAAGTATAAAAAAATGCGTTCCTTTGTTTCCTAATATTAAATTTCATGAAGGATTAATTCTAAAAAACACAGAAACTGGCAACAAAATCTTTCTTACCCATGGTCATCAAGTTGACTTTTTAAATTATAACTTATGGAAATTAGCCAGATTTTTAGTTAGATACCTATGGCGGCCTCTAGAATTGGTGGGATTTCGTGATCCTACCAGTGCTTCAAAGAATTATGAAAAAAAGAATGTAATAGAAAAACATTTGGCAAACTGGGCGGAAAAAGAAAAACAAATGATTATTGCAGGTCACACTCATAGACCAGTATTCCCAAGGTTAGGGGAACCGCTATATTTTAACGATGGCAGTTGTATACATCCAAGATGTATAACTGCCATGGAGATTCAGGATGGCGAAATATCTCTTGTGAAATGGTGCCTTATGACCCGAAAAGACCAATCCCTTTATGTTGGTCGGGAAATACTTGCAGGACCTGTTAAATTACAGAATTACTTTGAAAGTACTTCTTCCTAATAACATCTATTTTAACCTTATTAGGGAAGTCCCCCCGCTTCTTAGTTAGAGGGAAATCAAAATAACTCTAACCTGCGTATTGCCTTTCTTCACAGATTCTTGCCATTCTTAGTTAGAGAGAAATCATATAAATTCATTACTTAATGATTTCTCTTTTCAATTTAACCTTATCAGGAAAGCCCTCCTCTTCTTTAGGCGGAGGATAAGTATACCTGTTATCTTATGTCGCAAAATGAGCTCATTTTTTCTATGTACATGCTGGCTTTTTTCACCATGTTTTGATGAGATGACTGTACTACATTAGTACCATGGGTTCGACTATTTTTAAAATGTATATCCATATGTCCGTCAACATCATTATTTTTAACAAGGTCTAAATTTTGCCCTCTTCCATAATTACCACTTCTGTTATTTACTACTTTAATTGCAGGTGCATTATCAACTCCTGCATGGGGCATTGCCGTCATAGAGCCTGCTAATAAAACTCCATCAACATTGACTGTAACTGCTCGTCTTTCCCAACTCCAGCCACCCCATATTGATTTAATAGTCTTCGCATCATCCTTTGTTAAAGGTTCCACATCTGCATGATTGGTTCCAAAGGTTCTTTCTAATGAAAATGTTTTTCCAGTATCTACATCCGTTACTATGGCATTGGTGTTTCTTGGCCATATGTATTGCACTTCATTAAACCAATCCAATGCACCATATTGTTCTGCTTCATATACTTCTAATAACTCATCCATATCTACTTGTTCATTTAAAGCTTTCGATGTATTTTTACCAACAACCCCATCAACTTCCAAACCATTTTTGTATTGGAACTTACGAACAGAATTAACTGTTATCATTCCATAATAACCAGTAGCTTCACTATAATTAAAATAGCCTAAATCCTTTAATGCCATTTGGACCTTTTGTACCTCACTGCCTCTTGACCCTTTTTTTAATGCAGCCGCTGATACACTAATTGGGCTAAAAGTCATGGATAAAGCCATCCCTAATATCATTAATCGTTTCATCTGTATTTTTCTCATGTCATTTTCCTCCTGCTGTCGTTTTATGTAATACATGTATTATATTACAAAAATATAGCCTTGTCCAGAGCTTCTTAATACTTTCGTAATATTTATTTAACTATTTCGTAATTATTTAGCATAATATGGTAAATAGACTAAATAATTCAAACAATGGGATATATTCCATGGGAATTTAATATTTTGTAAGTTTTTACGTATAATAAGTATAATAAATAGTAAAATTAATTTTAACTGACAATATGAGAATCCACTAATATTATTAAAGAAGCTGCTGAAAAATAAAAATGTCATTCAGAGCAAACTCTGTCATCTTAAGCAAGCTTTGTCATCCTGAGCAAGCTTTGTCATCCTGAGCAAGCTTTGTCATCCTAGGCAAACCTTGCCACCCTTGGCAAACCTCGTCACCCTAGGCAAGCCTCTCCACCCCAGGCAACCCCTGCCACCCCAAGCAAACTTTACTGTTCCGAACAAACTTTGTCACCCCTAATAAACTTTGCCGCCCTGGGCAAATTTTGTCGCCCCTAATAAACCTTGTCATTCCCAACAAACCTTGTCACCATAAGCAAATCCTGTCGCCCCAGGCAAATCTTGCCACTCCTAACAAACTTTCACTCTGAGGGCAAATTCAGCTTGCTGAATTATGCTCTCAAAATCTCACTTTAAAATGATTTTTTCTATATTCAATTATACCCTCTTTACGTAATTTACTTAACTCTCGCGACATGGCGCTTCGATCGATACATAAATACTCTGCCATTTCATTGCGGTTCAACGCTATCTCAAAAGAAGGAGCATTTTGTTCCCTTGCTTCAGATAGTAGGAATGTCATAATTTTATCCCGAATCGTTCGTTTTGAAAGTAGTTCCATTTTATTGTTTAAATACAAATTTTTCTTAGCCAGCAACTGTAATAAATTCTCAATTAAAAGGCTATGATAATCACAGGACGCTGAACAAGTACATACTAATCTCTTGATATAAAGCCAAAGTATTGTGGTATCCTCATTAGCATATACACTTAGCAGACTGGATTTGACACCAGCACATGCCAAGGTTTCTGCAAATATCTCTGCTGGACCAAGCCCTGCTACAAGCATTCTGTTTCCAAGAACATCTTCTCTTACTACTTGCACTCTTCCAGTAATAACAATACCAAGGGCAGGGACTTCATCTCCCGCCTGAATAATCCACTGATGCTTTCCGTATATTTTCTCCTTGCTGTCTAAACACTCTAATATATTTTCAATATCTGTAGCTTTCATTCCAGAAAACAAAGGAACTTTTTCTAATATCTTTAGATTTTTATTCATGACCTTCTCCTTTTTTAAATAAATATCATAATTAGAGCGTCAAAAGCCAAGGTTAAGTGGCAAAATGAATGTGGGTGCTTATCATTTAAAAATTTTGAGGATTTTGACCTTCTAATCATATCATTTCAAAAATATGTTATATTTCTTCAATTATATTTGAACTTTGTTGCAAATGCAACTGAGTTTATTCCAAATGTATTGTATTATATAGTAGACTAAATGAAATGAAGGATGATTCCTTTTATTTATAATTTAGGAGAAGATTTTGATACTCAGATGATTCCTATTCATTTATAATTCAAGAAGATTTTGATGCTTAGATGATTCCTGTTCATTTATAATTCAAGAAGACTTTAATGCTTAGATGATTCCTATTCACTTATAATTCAAGAAGATTTTGATGCTTAGATGATTCTTGTTTATTTATAGCTCAAAGATTTTGATGCTTAGATGATTCCTGTTCATTTATGATTCAGGAAGATTTGATGTTTAAATAATTCCTGTTCATTTATAATTCAGGAAGATTTGATGTTTAAATAATTCCTGTTCATTTATAATTCAAGAAGATTTTGATGCTTAATGGAAGCTATACAAATTATACTAAAATCTACAATGTAGCTTCAAATATTAGTTTGATATAGGTTAATTGCAAGCAAATCCACAATCTCAATTAAAGCAAATAGAAATTCTACAAAATAGGGTTTCACACAATGGTTTGTCAGAAAGAAGGAAATATTTATGATAAGAAAAATTATAACGATTGATAAAGAAACATGCAATGGATGTGGTCTATGTGTAAATGCCTGCCATGAAGGTGCTATAGGCTTAGTAGATGGTAAAGCAACTCTTCTCCGCGATGACTATTGTGACGGGCTTGGTAACTGTCTTCCAGTTTGTCCGGTAAATGCCATAAGTTTTGAAGATAGAGAAGCGTTAGAATATAACGAAGCAGAAGTTCAAAAAAATATGGCCAAGAAAAAACCTGCTACTACAGCCCCAGTATTCCAAGGATGCCCAGGTTCTAGGGCAAATGTAATTAATCACACCCCTGGTCAAAAAGAGGAAAATACAGCGGCAGAAGAATATTCAAAACCTATATCCATGTTAAATCAATGGCCAGTGCAAATAAAATTAGTACCTGTAAATGCTCCTTACTTTGATAATGCAAATCTACTAATTGCAGCTGATTGTACTGCTTATGCATATGGAGATTTTCATAACAAATTTATTAAAAACAAAATAACCTTAATTGGATGTCCAAAACTAGATGAAGGAGACTATTCAGAAAAATTAACTGAAATACTAAAACATAATAACATTAAGAACATAACCGTAGTCCGCATGACCGTTCCATGTTGCGGCGGAATCGTCAATGCTGTTACTACCGCATTAAAAAATAGCGGCAAAATGATTCCATGGCAGGTAGTTACTATATCGCCAGACGGTTCTATTGTAGAATAATAAAAAGTTATCGCATTAACTATAACGTACGTACGCTTTGCCTTGCAGTTTATTGAAAACTCAGGAAGTGGTGACTTGCCTTTCATAATGGCTTTATGGTGTATTGAATGATACAGCGTTGTATAAAGTAAATTTGTCTACCGCAGATGCTTTAGCATCTGATTCCCTCGTGCGGCATGTCCTTGGTAGAGCCTCAAAGCGTGTGACCCACATCGCAGAGGGCGATGCGTGTCACTGAGTCTCTAGTCGGACATAAGCAGCCTTCTCGGTCGGTTTACGACAAATTTATTTTATACAACGCTGTATCATAATTAAGGTTTTGAAGCCATTATGAAAGACAAGTCGCCACTTCCTGAGTTCAATATACA
>CALDJN010000240.1 GCA_937901695.1 uncultured Anaerocolumna sp. | reverse complement strand
TGCATTATGATTCTGAGAGCAAATTCAACTTACTAAATTATGCTCTCAGAATCTCACTCTAAAATAAGATTCTTCGCCCTTTGGGCTCAGAATGACAAATCTTTTTATTCTACAGAAAGTACGTAGTAATAAATAGGCTGTCCGCCATAATTTAATTCTACATCTAAGTCAGGGAATTCTTCAGAAATCATTTCAGATAGCTGATTCGCGTTGTCTTCAGTAACATCTTCCCCATAATAGATACTGATTAATTCAGAATCCTCATCTACCAAGCTTTTAATCAATTCAAAAGTGGTTTCTAACACGTTAGAGCCAATGGATAGAATCTTTTTATCATCAAGTCCCATAACATCACCTTGTTTGATTTCTTTTCCGTCAATGCTGGTATCTCTTACTGCGTAGGTTACCTGGCCACTTTTAACTTTCTTCATTTCTTCTATCATTCTGTTCGTGTTATCTTCTACAGATTTATCATAAACATAATTGATAATTGCTGTGATTCCCTGTGGTACTGTTTTTGATGGGATTACAACAATTTGTTTATCTTCTGTTAATTGTTTCGCCTGTTCTGCTGCCAGAATTATATTGCTATTATTTGGGAATATAAATATGGTATCTGCATTTACATTTTCAATAGCATTTAACATATCCTCGGTACTTGGATTCATAGTCTGACCACCAGAAATGATATAGTCCACACCTAGTCCCTTAAATATTTCATTAATTCCTTCACCAATAGAAACAGAGATGAAACCAACTTCTTTTCTAGGAGCAGATTTTACTTCGGCTGCTTTTGCTTTCTTTTCTTCCGCTTCTTTTGCCGCTATTTTGGCTGCATCCTTAATTAATCTTTCGTTGTGTTCTTCTCTCATGTTATCAATCTTTATTCTGGATAAAGAGCCATAGGTTAATCCACGTTGAAGAGCCTTGCCAGGGTCATTGGTATGTACATGAACCTTTACCAGCTCATCATCTGCTACAACCACAAGAGAATCACCAATGGATTCTAAGAATCCTTTAAAATTATTCTCTGTGCTCATATCAAATTCTTTCTCTAAATTTATAATGAATTCGGTACAATATCCAAACTTAATATCCACAGCTAATGCATTATCTAAATTAACTTGAACATCACTTGCCTTTGAAGGTGCTGGAGCACTATCAAACTCTACTTCTTTACCAAGTAAAGCATCATAAGCACCTTTCACTATTTCAAGTAAGCCCTGCCCACCGGAATCTACAACTCCGGCTTCTTTTAATACGGGTAATAATTCTGGTGTATGTGCTAATACTTCCTCCATGTGTTTGATTACTTCAGACCAAAAATATACTAAATCATCTGTTTCTGATACTAATTTTGCAGCTTTTTCAGCGCCACCTCTTGCAACTGTAAGGATTGTTCCTTCTTTTGGCTTCATAACTGCCTTATATGCAGTTTCAACTGCTTTTTGGAAAGCATTTGACATTACGGTTACATTTATTTCATCATAATCTTTAATTTCTTTGGTGAATCCCCGAAACAGCTGAGATAAGATAACGCCGGAATTACCTCTGGCTCCACGAAGAGATCCGCTGGATATAGCTTTTGCCAAGCCTTCAATGGTAGGATTCTCCATTTGGCTTACTTCTTTTGCCGCAGACATGATTGTCAGTGTCATATTCGTACCAGTGTCTCCATCAGGCACCGGGAATACATTTAATTCATTAATGTACTCTTTCTTGCTCTCAATGCTTTTTGCTCCAGCCAGAAACATCTTTTTTAGAGTGAAAGCATCTATTGTATTTATAACCACGAGTTTGTTCCTCCTTAAATATCATTCACTTTAGTCAATGACTCTTACGCCTTCGACGAATATATTTATTTTAACTACTTCCATGCCTGTAAATTCTTCTACCTTATATTTTACATTGCTAATAAGATTCTCAGCAACAGCAGATATACTTACACCATAAGAAACGATAATATGAAGATCAATTATAATTTTGTTGCTTTCTACTGTAATATTAACACCATGGCTTAAGCTTTCACGTTTTAGGAGTTTAACGAGACCATCTTTCATATTCACAGATGCCATTCCAACAACACCAAAACATTCAACTGCTGATGAACCGGCATATTTCGCCAATACATCATTATCAATTAACACTTCACCGATTTGTGTATTCATGTGCCCTTTCATAGGAACCCTCCAATTCTAATATTTATAATCTATTCCCGTGCGCTTACGCACAAATACCTATCATAGACGATTATTTTACTATTTAGTAGTATTATAACCTTTTTTTAGTCAAAATGGAATACCAATTTTACAATCTGCATTTTTCTATTATTTTATGCCTAATTTGCCTCAACGTGATATAAACCAATATTCCTTTGCATATATATAAACATCAGCCTAGTTTATTACCATTTGGCAGAGGAGTGAATTCGTTTATGAAAAGAGTTATCGGATTTATATTATTTTGGATTGCTGTTGGTATGACAATCATGCTCTTTATCACCAATGGTATACTAGCAGTATGTATTATTATTCTATTCTTAATTCTAGGTTTCAATTTATTTACTTCTTGTAAAAAATAAAGAGCCTTCAATTTTCTTTGATGTAAAAAGGGATGCCATAACTGACACCCCTTCCTAATATTGCTTATTATTATGCACGTTCAACTTTACCAGATCTTAAACAAGATGTACAAACATACATTTTTTTTGCGGCACCGTTAACCAAAACTTTAACAGATTTTACATTAGATTTCCACATCTTATTAGATCTTCTATGAGAATGACTCACAGCG
Organism: uncultured Anaerocolumna sp.; assembly: GCA_937901695.1. Classification (GTDB taxonomy): domain Bacteria; phylum Bacillota; class Clostridia; order Lachnospirales; family Lachnospiraceae; genus Anaerocolumna. The sequence continues at coordinate 1,314 of CALDJN010000240.1, read as the reverse complement.
ATTCCAAAGTGAGCACCTTTATCACAAATTGCACATTTAGCCATTTGAAGCACCTCCCTAGTTTTTAATTAGTCCTGCGACCTGCAAACAAATCTATTCTAGCAGAATAGATGAAATAATGCAAGTTTAAATTTTAATTTATTATAGTCTTGGCTACAGGCTGAACTGTAACTAGTCTTATAAATGATTCCCTATATATCCTCACCATATGTCTGAGAATCTAATATATCATTTACTTTCTCAGAATCGTCATCTTCCTTATTTTTCTTGGAGAATTTGTTTACCAAATCAGGTACCATGTCTAAAATCTTTGTAAGACTATCCTGATTCTTTACATTAACTAATTTAGTGGTTCCATTTTGAATAACCAGCACGGCACTTGGTTGAATCTTTCCACCCATTCCGCCACCTGCGTTATTCTTTCCTGAATCTTTTGCATATGCGCCTGCACCGACACCAAAGCTGACATCCACTAATGGAAGAATGATGGTGCCGTCTTCGAATTTTACAGCGTCACCTACTACTGTTTTTGTAGTAAGAAAGCTGTCCATACCCTTAAATAGTGATTCTACCGTTGCATTAAAATTACTTTCTGCCATTAGAATTCCTCCTTAAACGCTTTAAAATTTTCTATCAATTTTCTAAATTCCTTGTTTAATATAAGTTTAATACATATTATTAGTAAAGTAAACAATCTTATTCTGCCCTTACAATATATGGAGCCTTCTAAAATTTCTGTTTCAAAGTTTGGCGTAATTTGTACCGTCTCTCCGTAATAACCATATAATATAGAAAGTCCACCGAGTAATTGACCAGTTGAGCAGGGATCTCCGGTTCCAAATTCTACAGCAATATTAAGTTTTTTAGGGCGGATATGGATAAAAATCTTTTTCAAACTAACAAAGGCATTTTTTAATCCTTTTTTATTAATTTCATTTTGAAGAAATGCTTTAATTTTATGCCATTTTTCCAGAAAACCAATTATAATATAAAACACTTTCTTAATTGAATTTTTCACTTTTATAAATAACTCTATTATCTTTTTCGGTATTTTTAATAACTTTCGTAAGAGGGTTTTAAACTTATAGAATAAACCTTTATTTGTTTCACCAGCTTCATCCGAATCAAGTGAATCCTCTTCCTTTTCTTTAGTATCATCATCTATAGATTTTTCTGTGGATTCATCTTTGGATTCTTCCGTGGATTCTTCCGTGGATTCTTCTTTAGATTCTTCTTTGGACTCCTCTGCGGATTCTTCTTTAGATTCTTCCGTGGACTCTTCTTTAGATTCTTCTGTGGACTCTTCTGTGGATT
>CALDJN010000239.1 GCA_937901695.1 uncultured Anaerocolumna sp. | reverse complement strand
GTCATTCTGAGAGCAAATTCAGCTTGCTGAATTATGCTCGAAGAATCTCACTTTAGGATGAGATTCTTCGAATTTATTATGACTACTTTTTTACACTTTTGTAGATTTTTAAACTATATGTGGTATAATGTACTTAAATATGTAACCATATGTTGTTAGATGAATTAATTGAGGTGCAACTATGAAAAGAAGAAGAAAAAGACAAATGAGAAAAGTGGTAATCGTGGGTGCCCCTATTGCTATTATAATTACATTATCCTATGCATCGATTGCGTTTCTTTCACAGGCAAGTGGAGCAACCTCTGCATTTGAACAATATTTTGAAGATAAGAATTCTGATAAGGAATCGGAATATAATAAAGTAAATACTAAGTTGGAGGGATCTGATTTGAGAGATTCCAAAGAAGATGTTATTTTTACCGTACCAGCTAAATTGGACACTACACCAGACAGTATTACAGCCCTTGTAAATAAAGAGCTGAGTCTGCCATCGGATTATATACCGGAAGACCTTGTAGTGCCTAATGTATATTTTAATACGAATTACTTTGATGAAAAAAAACAAATGAGATCAGAGGCTGCAAAAGCTTTAGAAGAGTTATTTGGTGCGGCAACTGAAGAAAATCTGACTCTGTGTGCTATATCCGGTTACCGTTCTTATCAAAGGCAATATGATATATTTACTAATAACGTATTAACAAAAGGAATGGATCATACCTCAAAATTCTCTGCTGTTCCAGGATATAGTGAGCATCAGACCGGTTTATCCATAGATGTTTCGACAAAATCGGTGAATTACCGAATAGACAGTTCATTTGCTGAAACGCCAGAAGGAAAATGGTTAGCTGAAAATGCTCACCATTATGGCTACATAATACGTTATCCGGAAGGAAAATCTAATATTACCGGATATTCATATGAACCTTGGCATATACGATATGTTGGCATAGATTTAGCAACCTTTCTTTATAAAAATAATTTAACCTTGGAAGAATTTTATGGTTTTGAGCCTTCTTATGACTATTCAGATTCCATCAGCTATGACAGTTTGGTGGATTATGGGATTGATTTAGATGATGTAACAAGAAAGCCGAAAGCAACACCAAAGCCAACCCCTGTAGTTACTAAAGAGGAGGAAACCAAGGAAGAAGAGGAAACTCCTGTAGATAAAGACAAGGATAAGGTCAAGAAAGATAAGGATAAAAACAAAGAAGGCACCGAAGATACTACCGATAAGGGTAATGATAGCGGCTCCAAAGGGGATAATAAGAACCATGGCAATGGGAATAAAGGTGATAAAGAAGAACCAGGTAATGGAACAGATACTGGTAAAGAACCTGACGAAGGTCAGACTCCAACTCCAACCCCTGATCCAAATCCAGGTGATGGTTCCCAAGGTGATAACACCAATCCACCAGATTCAGATAATAGTGAGGAGCAGGAGCCTACAGTAACTCCTTCACCAACCCAAACACCTTCAGACACACCATCTGCTGATTATTAGATTAATCTTTAAAGCTTGAAGGTAATATTGAAAAATACAGGGGTTGCTGTAAAATAAAAAATGCCATTGACAATTAGAAATTTCTATACTATCATAAACACAATACAAATTGAAAATCACAAAAACAGTGACGGAGAGAGTAGGGTCATTAGCGAAAGGTAAAGCGAGTTAGAGAGGGTGAAAGTCTAACACAAGTAGCAGATTCTGAAAATCACTCCTAAGTTGTAGGCTGAAAACTTTTAAGTTAGTAAGCTGAGCCGGTATCCACCGTTATATGGAAACATATTATAGCTTTAAATGGTAAAACTGATATAAAACCTTTTGAATGGATATAAACGTCAGGTTGACCTTAAAGAACGTATGTAAATAGGTGGTACAATGAAGCACCCATGCTCTCATCCTGTTTATGGATGGGGGCTTTTTTATTTTATATGAAAAACGTATAAAGTAAAAAACGTTCTGCTGGGGATGTGCATTTAGAAAAAAGACTTCTTATAGAAGTTTCTAAATTAATATACGCCCAAGGCGGAATGCGCTGGTTTTTGATGGCATTAATATAAAGCAGTTATTATAGAAGGAGGAAATTCAATGTACAATAAAGTATCAACTAATTTAAACTTTGTTGAACGTGAAAAAGATGTCTTAAAATTCTGGAAAGATAATGATATTTTCAAGAAGACAGTAGAAGAAAGAAAAAAGGGTAAGAATTATACCTTTTATGATGGACCACCAACAGCTAATGGTAAGCCACACATTGGACACGTATTAACAAGAGTTGTTAAGGATATCATTCCTAGATATAGAACTATGAAGGGTTATAACGTGTTAAGAAAAGCAGGCTGGGATACTCATGGCCTTCCGGTTGAACTGGAAGTTGAGAAAAAGCTGGGATTAGACGGAAAAGAACAGATAGAAGAATACGGTTTAGAGCCATTTATTCACCAATGCAAGGAAAGTGTTTGGAAATATAAAGGCATGTGGGAGGACTTCTCCAACACAGTAGGTTATTGGGCTGACATGGAGGATCCATATGTAACTTACAACAATGATTTTATTGAATCTGAGTGGTGGGCATTAAAACAAATCTGGGATAAAGGATTATTATACAAAGGATTTAAGATTGTACCTTACTGTCCAAGATGTGGAACACCTTTATCCAGTCATGAAGTAGCACAAGGTTATAAAGATGTTAAAGAAAAATCTGTAATTGCTAAATTCAAAGTAAAAGATGCAGATAACGAATACATTTTAGCCTGGACAACAACTCCCTGGACACTTCCTTCCAACGTAGCCCTTTGTGTGAATCCAAATGAAACTTACGTAAAAGTTGAAGTAAACTTAAACAGCAAGGGTAATATTATTAAAGCAGATAGTGAAGGCGAAGACAAAGTATCTGTAAAGACAGAAAAGTATATCTTGGCAGAAGCTCTTCTTTCTGTTATTGAAGGAGAATACACCATTGTTGAAACTTATGTAGGTACTGATCTGGAATATAAAGAATATGAACCATTGTTTGATTATGCTAAACCGGATAAAAAGGCTTACTATGTAACTTGCGATACTTATGTAACTTTAACAGATGGTACCGGTGTAGTTCATATTGCACCTGCTTTTGGCCAAGACGATGCCAATGTTGGTAACAGATACGGCCTGCCATTTGTACAATTGGTTGATGCAAAAGGTGAATTCAAACCTGAAGTTACTGATTTTGCAGGGATGTTCTGTAAAAAAGGTGACGAAGGAATCATAAAAAAATTAAGAGAAAAAGGATTATTATTTAAAGTTTTAAAATTTGAGCATAGCTATCCATACTGCTGGAGATGTGATACTCCTTTAATCTATTATGCAAGAGATTCCTGGTTCATTAAGATGACAGCAGTAAAAGATGACTTAATCGCCAATAACAATACGATAAACTGGATGCCGGAAAGTATCGGAAAGGGACGTTTTGGTGACTGGATTAAGAACGTTCAGGACTGGGGCATCAGTCGTGACCGTTATTGGGGTACGCCACTTAATATATGGGAATGTGAAGATGGACATAGACATGCAATCGGAAGTATAGAAGAATTAAAATCCATGTCTGATAACTGTCCGGACAATATTGAATTACACAGACCATTTATTGATGCAGTTACTATCAAGTGTCCGGAATGTGGCAAGGAAATGCGTAGGGTAAAACCAGTTATTGACTGTTGGTTTGATTCAGGCTCCATGCCATTTGCACAATGGCACTATCCATTTGAAAACAAAGAAATATTTGATGCTAATTTCCCGGCAGACTTTATTAGTGAAGCAGTTGACCAGACAAGAGGATGGTTCTATTCCTTACTGGCAATCTCTACTTTAATCTTCAATAAGTCTTCCTTTAAGAATGTAATTGTTCTTGGACACGTTCAAGATGAGAACGGACAAAAGATGTCTAAGTCCAAAGGAAATGCTGTAGATCCATTTGATGCATTGGGAGAGTATGGTGCCGACGCTATTCGTTGGTATTTCTCCATCAACAGTGCTTTATGGCTTCCAAACCGTTTCTACGGTGGTGCCGTAACAGAGGGTCAGAGAAAATTCATGGGAACTTTCTGGAACACATACGCATTCTATGTGCTATATGCCAATATAGATGAATTTGACCCTACCAAATATACCTTAGATTATGATAAATTACCTGTTATGGATAAATGGCTGCCATCTAAGTTAAATACAGTAGTAAAGGCAGTGGATGAACATCTTGAAAACTATAGGATTACAGAAGGTGCCAGAGTTCTTGATGATTTTGCAGATGAGTTAAGTAACTGGTACGTAAGACGAAGCAGAGAACGTTTCTGGGCAAAGGGAATGGAACAGGATAAGATTAATGCTTATATGACTCTTTATACATCCCTGGTTACATTGGCTAAAGTGTCTGCACCTTACATTCCATTTATGACAGAGGATATTTACCGTAACTTGGTTCTAAGTGTGGATAAGACTGCCCCAGAAAGTATTCATTTATGCTTATATCCAACTTACAATGAAGCTTACATTGATAAAGAACTTGAAAAGAACATGGAAGAGCTTCTTGAAATTGTCGTACTTGGACGTTCCTGCAGAAATGCTGCCAACATTAAGAATAGACAGCCAATTGGAAATATGTATGTAAAAGCTGATTTTACTTACGCCGATGAAGCAGGAAATACGGTAAAAGGATTACCAACATTCTTTACCAAAATAATCGAAGAAGAATTAAACGTAAAGAAAATAACCTTTACTGATGATGTAAGAGATTTTACTTCCTACAGTTTCAAGCCTCAATTAAAGACTTTAGGACCTAAGTTTGGTAAACATATCGGGCAAATCAAACAAATCCTTTCTGAGGTGGATGGTAATAAAGCAATGGATGAAATTAATGCTACCGGAGGACTTAAAGTAACATTAGATGGAAATGAAGCATTTTTAGAAAAAGATGATTTATTAATTGAAACTGCACAGATGGAAGGTTTTGTTTCTGATTCCTATAATGGTGTTACAGTAGTTTTAGATACTAAGCTTACTCCTGAACTGATTGAAGAAGGTTTTGTAAGAGAAATCATCAGTAAGATTCAGACTATGAGAAAAGATGCCGGTTTTGAAGTTATGGACCACATCCTGGTATCTCAAACCGGAAATGATAAGATTAAGGCAATCATGGAGAGGAATACAGAAGAGATTAAATCTGAAGTAATGGCGGATGCTATGGTTTTAGGTAATGTAAAAGGATATACAAAAGAATGGAACCTAAACGGTGAAGATGTAACTCTTGGAGTTGAAAAGGTTCAATAATATTTAAGATATAGGTGAATATATCTAAACCTTTTGAACATATTAAGAATCTAAGGAAATAGATTCTTAATATGCTCAGAAGGTATAAGATGTATTTTTAATTGGATGATTATAACTTTTATGACTCTTGTTTTACATTCCTTGATTTTTTA
>CALDJN010000238.1 GCA_937901695.1 uncultured Anaerocolumna sp. | reverse complement strand
CGGACGGATTTACTTTTTATAGCACCATGTTTAAATACATGGATTCTGCAGAAATAACCGGAGGTGAAATTCTGGGTGGAAAAACCGGATATACTAGCGAAGCAGGACTTTGCCTTGCAAGTTTGGCAAGCGTTAATGGTAATGAGTATATATTAGTGACTGCACATGCAGATGGAACACATCAAACAGAACAATTTCACATTATGGATGCTGTAAATGTTTATAGCCAGATTGGGAGCGTTGCAACTAACTAATATGTTCAGTAAAAGGGTGGATATATAAAAAAGTTAGCTTATTATAAATTTGCTGTAAAGATGTCATTCTGAGCCGCAGGCGAAGAATCTCATATATACAGGGGGTAGAGATTCTTCGCCTGCTGCTCAGAATGACACCCTTTTTCAATAAGCTAGCTTTAATAAGCACAATTTCTATTTACTTTGGCTAACTTTTTTAAAATTCTTGAAACAATATTGCTTTTAAAATCGTCTAATATATATATAGGTATAAGCTAAATAAAATATTAAATTTCGGCTTCATTTGACTAGGGGGAATAGAAATTGATTTATATAAAAAAATTAATTCACCGTTTTAGAATATGCAAATACCATAATTGTGTCAACGGTATTATATTTGCAATCTTTGGAATAGTATGCTTACTCTGGGGATTTTCTATTATTCACGGGAATAAAGATGGCTATCTTATCGCTTTACCATTTGTTGGAATTGTAGTTTGCCTTATATTTGGATTACGTTCCATGCTTCATAATCATGAATATACTAAACCTTCAAAAGAGATTTGCACTTATTAAAAGTATGAAATAACACTTCATTTTACATTTTTCAATGTGCTCTCTTGTTTTGTCTAATTGGAGTATATGTAATTTATCTATTTATCGAAAGTACATTGAGGTAAATTGAGGAATTGAGGTGAAATGACGCTATCAGACTAATAAAGAAGTATTTACTTTTTGATAGAAAATAGTTATAATATAGGTAACAGGAAACATAAGGTTAAAACTTATGCTTGCCCTAAGGTGAATAAAAAATGATTATCCTGGACCTTGGACAGTGAAGGATAATCATTTTTTATTGTGCATTTTTATTAATACAACAATAAATGTGAGTAACGCTATGATGAGCATACCAAAGCTTATCATTAAAGATAGAGCATCTGTAACTGTTATCATAAGGCTCACTTCCTTTCTATGCAATATAGTCAAAGAAGTTCACCTCCTCCTATGTAAATATAGAAGGGCAATTCTCCATCCTTGTGGAGAATTTGCATTTGCGATTATCCTACGTTCCTGTTACCATGAGGAAAGTATAGCATAAAATATGGAATAAGTCGAGAAAAAACGAACATATGATTGCAAAAAATATGCAGATTGTACTTTAGAATATATTGTAGAATTTCATAAGTTTAAGTGAAGCAAAGTTTGAATTAAAAAATATTAATTTCCATTAAAACTTACATCTTTGCAAATATACCTAATAGAATTATCCTGAACGACTTTTATAGAATAAGTAATAAAGAGGAAATTAGAAGTTATATAGAAAATATAGTCAATACAAAAATTTCTGAATTTGAGAAAATATCTACTTTTGATAATTCAAAATCTACTTATGCTACTTGCCCATAACCTCATTGCCACTACGTGGCATTTCAGCAGGAGTCAAGCTCCTCCTGAAACAGGAAAAGCCCCCGCTTCTGTAAGTTGGGGGCTTTTCTAGTGAGGTTAAATAGCATAACGTTATTACATCATGATGTTATGGTTCAATACGAATTCAATTAATGACTAAATTAAAATTTCAATACAACCTTTGTTGGGGTTAGATAAAATTTATACATGAGTAAGTATACCACATTCTTAAATCAAATTGTACAAAATAATAAAATAATATGAACTTCATTTAAATGCTTCATTTAATTTAGTTATTAAATGAAAATTATTGTTGACAAATAATATTTGTGTAGTATAATGGAATTATCAACCAAATAAATAATTAAGGAGGTGTTATTTTGCTGAATATACAGGTTTATCAAATTGATTGTAAAATTTATTTGATGAAGAATGTAGATTTAACTCAAATGCTATATGAGATTAGTTACTTCATTGATTTAGGACTGGGAAAAAGTGAAAAAATGCTTGAATTTCATAAAAGAAGAGGATTCAAGAACTATGTTCATAGTGGGTTTTTAGAACTAGAAAAAGACAAAGTCTATAAAGAGGGAAAGATTTATACTTTTTCTATTCGTTGTGTTGATGAAGAATTAAAAGATTATTTACTACAAACACTTGGTGATATCAGTACTGGAACTTTAAAAGGATTGACAACAACTGTAAAACTTATACCCAAAATGTACATAGAAAAACTATATCTTCTGACTCCAGGGTTAATTAAGTTAAGAGAAGGTTACTGGAAAGGAAACATCAATTTTGCATCTTATGAAAAAAGGCTCTTTGAAAACTCTATAAAAAAAGCTAAGATGGTGATGGGAGAAAATTTTGACGAAAATTTTGCACTATATAATCATATTACGATGTTAAACCATAAGCCTATTTTGAATAGATATAAAGAGATTGCCCTATTAGGGGACAAGTTTGAGTTGCTTATAGCAGACAATGAAAGAGCTCAACAGGTGGCTTATATTCTACTGGGAACTGGAATATTGGAAAATAATACCGCTGGGTATGGGTTTGCGAATTATAAATCGGGATATTAGGGGGGTGAGGCAGTGTTACAAGATTGCATTGATCTATTTGAAAAGAGTACGGATATGGATAAAATGGTGCTAGATACATATACTCCAGCTGATGGAACATACATAATTTTGGAGGAAACTAAGGATGGTTTTCATCAAAAAGAATTATTAGAAGTAAAGCAGGATAAAAAAACAAAGCTTCTTAATATTACAGAAGAAGAGAGGAGTAGAATCAGCTACATCGATTATAACTGCAAGCTGATAGATATGAATAAGCCAATTGATTCAAAAAAGATTATTCAATCAAATAACTTTCTCAGTTTTTGGATTAAAAAAGAAAGCCTTACTAATGGAAAACTGTCAGAAAAAATAATCGATGATTATTATGAAATTCTTAGTAATCCTTACAATAAATATACGAAACCAAAAGATAAAGAATTATATGCTGTAGTCGAAAAAGAAGTGGGAGACATCAATCAGGAAAAACTCCAAAAAATTAAAAAGTGGGTTAAAAATAATATTTTTGATCTTCCATTTGAAGTAATTGGAAAGGATTATTTAAAAATATTTTTTATATGTGATGGAGTTGACTTTGAGAATGAAGGAAAACGCTATATACTTCCTAATATTTTTAATAAAAATGATTACAACATAAAGGTAGAAGGAAATGTTTTTGGATTGCCTAACGAAAATATGGGATTGAATTCTAAAAAGCCTTATCTTGAGAATAAAAATCGTAAAATTTCAGTACCAACCCTTGCCGATACAAAACAGATTATGGTGAGAAAAAAGTTTTTTGATTATTTATGGAATCTGGCATCATCAGGTAAAACAAATATTTATTTTGATATTGAGACAAACCGAATTCATCCATTTGATTTAAAAACATCACCAACTTCAGATTTTAAAGGATATTATTTAAGAGTTAGAAAGGATAAAAATGAAGCTGCAATTCTTGATATGGACATGATTACATCCTATAAACCTGAGTTAAAAAAACCTTTATTAATTGAAAATGTAATTGGCATAGATATAGACAAGTTACAAGGACATTGTTATGGGATAATAACGAAACTATATGAGATAAGAGATACTGTAAATAATGAACTTTTTTCTAATACTCTTATTCCTAATTTTTTCACAGAACCTAGCGATATATCTATTAATGATACTGCTTTGAAAGAATGTATAATGGAAGCACGAAACTCATTATTTAACTGGTTTTATAAGGGTTATGAAAATGGAATAGACGGGGTTATGGATAGAATTTCACTGCAATTAATAAAAAATTCTATTTCAAACAATTATTCAGAAAAAGTACAACATCAATTTAACATCAGAGCTTCATTTTTAGAATATTTTAAAGGAGGGGTTAGAAAAATGGCAGATGTCATGAAAGAAATTCGAGATAACTTAAGGGATAAGATTAATACAGTTGAGTATGAAAGTATTAAGTCTGATGAAGAATACTATTATGCTGTGGGACAACTATTGAGGTTTTATATCTCATTAAATCGAACAACAAAGAAAAATCATTCTTTATTTAATCCATTTTTAAACATCAAAAGCGATACTATATTAAAAGAAAAATTAGAGATATTTTTCAAAAAATATAATTATGCTATTGATGAACGGTCTTTACGATTTAATAATATTTATAAATTGATTATATCTTACAAACCGGAAGGTGAACTAAATCATGATTATCTAATTGCCGGGTATATATCAAACAATCTTATTTATGAAAAAAAGGAGGATAAATAATATGAATAAAAGGGTTTATGGAGTATTAGGAATATCGTCAATTATGTCAAATTGGAATGCTGATTTTTCAGGATTTCCAAAAACTACGTCCGACGGAAGTGTATTTGGTAGTGATAAAGCACTTAAATATCCAATGAAGAAAATGTGGGAGAATGAAGGAGAAAAGGTTTTATATATAAAATCCTTAAAAATTACTAAGGACGCTAAAAAAGGAGAAACAAATATAGTTCCGCGATCGTTAAAAGAACGGTATGAACAATTATTTAGTGTAGAGGATTTGTCAAAAAATAAAAATACGGAAGAAGTTTTAAAAAATATTTTTACTGCTATCGATGTGAAGAATTTTGGAGCAACCTTTGCCGAAGCAGGGAATAACATATCTATTACAGGAGCAGTTCAAATTGGACAAGGCTTTAATAAATATGCAGATACGGTGGCAGAAGAACAACAGATATTATCTCCTTTTAGAGATAGTACGAAAGATGGAAAAAATGATGATGCAGAAAAAGGTGAAGCAAAGAATTCAACATTAGGCACTAAAATTTTTAGTAAAGAAGCACATTACTTTTATCCTTTTGTAATTAATCCTTTATCCTATAAAGGATATGTTGAAATGGGGGTTACAAATGGATATACAGAGGAAGATTATCTAAGATTCAAAAAGACGGCATTGGTAGCGGTTACTTCTTATGCAACAAATGCAAAAGTTGGATGCGAGAACGAATTGGCTGTATTTGTTGTAACAAAACCAGATACTTATCTTCCTAATCTATCAGAATATGTTTATTTTGAGAAAATGGAAGATAAAAATGAAATTAGATTAGACTTTGGTGAACTGTTAGAAGAGTTAAAAGAGAATATTGAATGCGTTGAAATATATTATAATCCATATACTACTGTGATTAAAGGTAATGTTCAGGGGGCAAAAAAATATAATATCTTTACGCAAAAAGAGGTGTAGGGTATGGATATATTAAAATTTACCCTTGGAGGAAGAACTGCTTTTTTTAAAAAGCCGGAGGTAAACACATATTATTCGTTTACTTATGGCAACATACATAAGGTTGCATTATTCGGTATCTTCGGGGCAATTTTAGGCTACAAAGGTTATGGGGAAAACAATAATAAGGATGTGATTTTCCCAGAGTTTTATGAAAAATTAAAAGGTGTACAATGCAGTATCATTCCAATAAATGAAGAAGGATTTATTAAAAAGAAAATTCAACAGTTTAATAATTCAGTTGGATATGCTTCTAAAGAACTTGGAGGAAATCTAATTGTGAAGGAGCAATGGCTGGAAAATCCCAAGTGGGATATTTTCGTTAAATTAGATTCCGCAATTGCTGTAAAGCTGGCCGATGCAATTTTAAATCGAAAATGTGTATATGTCCCTTATTTGGGGAAAAATGATCATCCTGCAGATATTTATAATGCAGTTTTACTTAATAATTGTAGTTTGATAAAAAACTACATGAAGATTGATTCTTTATTTTTAAAAGGGTTGGCTGAATATGGAGATTTTAACGACTTTGAGGATGAGGATGAATATGAGAATGTTAACTTATTTAAATATGAAGAAAGCCTTCCAATTGGTTTAAACGAAGCAACCCAAATGTATTGTTACAATACATTTGTACATACAAATCTCCCGATAGAAAAGTATCATGGTGAAGTATTCCAGGCAGATGGAAGAAATATAGTATTTAATTAAATAAGTGTACAGCATGGAAAGGTTAGAGCAATGAAGTTATGTTCTAACCTTTTATATTAAAATAATTTTCTGAGCATGAGGAGGCTCATTCATCTGAGATATAAAACTAAAAATTCCTTGATTTTAAAGGAAAAAACACTTGACTAAATAGGGAGGATATAATGTTTAAAGATGATTCAATTATAAATATTAAAAGTCTACTTAATGAAGAATATATATTCTACGCACATACCGGTGAAGTACCAGATGAAGAGAATGAGGCTTTAGAGAAACATATAAGCAGGTGTATGAAACATTTTAAATCAATTATAGAAGTAAAGGGTTTGAATTCAATATTTAAAAACTTTGAAGACTTATGGTTTCCTGAACAAGAAGGAGAATATTTGGAGCCATTTGAAGCATTAATTGTTAATACAATTACTTTTCATGATATAGGTAAGATAAATCCTTTATTTCAAAGATTAAAGATGAAGAATCCTATGTTTTTAAATGAACAAGGAAACTTATCATTAGGTACTGAGCATTCTATAATTTCGGCAATTATATATCTGGAATATTTTCTTCCTAAAAGCATGAATTTTCCAAAAGATATTAGAAAGAAGTTTAGGTTGTTAACGTATGTAAATGCCTATGTAATTTCAAAACATCATGGTAATCTTGGCAGATTTGAAGAATTTCTGGATTCCTTTTATAAAGATGATGGAAGAAACAGGATTTATACCGAAATAATAAGAGAAGATTATAAAAAATACTTTAATGAAGAAATTTTAATATTTGAAGGAAATAGTTGTAAGCGTTCTATTCATTCAATAATGAATTACAAGATCACTAAAAATGAAAATGGAATTTTCCTATATGCATATGAAAAATTATTATATTCACTTCTTGTAGCTTCAGATTATTATGGAACTACAGAATATAATAATAAATTTGTTGTAGATTTCCATGGAACAATCAATGACATTCAAAAAATAATGAATATCTATAAAACTAATGATATAAACCAGAGTATTGAAAAGTATCGTAAAACAAAATATTATCAAAAGGGAAAAAGCTTTGAAAATATAAAAGAAATTAATGTACTTAGGAGTGAAATGTATCTGGATGCGGAAGAAACATTGTTAAATAATTTAGAACAAAATATATTTTATTTGGAAGCACCCACAGGAAGTGGAAAAAGTAATGTAGCATTTAATTTAAGTTTTCGATTAATAGAAAACTGCAAAAATATTAACAAGATTATGTATATTTATCCTTTTAATACGTTAGTTGAACAAAATTTAAATAGTATAGAAGAAATATTCCATGGCAATAAGGATGTTTTGGCTAATATCAGTGTCGTAAACTCTGTTAGCCCAATTCTCAAAGAAGATGATGATAACTATAGTTTTGAAAAATATGTTAGAGCTCTTTTAGATAGACAGTTTTTTAATTATCCTGTAACACTTTCTACTCATGTGACGTTGTTTGATTTGATGTTTGGAAAGAATAAAGAGTCAGGATTTGCTTTTTATCAACTATCAAACAGCGTTATAGTATTAGATGAAATACAGAGTTACAAAAATACAATTTGGACAGAAATAATATCATTCTTAAAAGGCTTTTCCAAAATATTAAATATTAAAATTATTATTATGTCTGCAACACTTCCAGATTTGGATATTTTATCTGAGGAACAGGATGAAGCAGTAAAATTAATAAGAAACCGAAAAAAGTATTTTCTACATCCCTTGTTTAAAGACCGTGTTATTTTAAATTATGAATTACTTGGTATGACATCTGTCATAGATGAGCTGAATATGAGAATAGACACTTTTTTAGTTAATGGTAAGAAAATACTAGTAGAGTTTATAAAAAAGAAATCTGCAATAGAGTTTTACAAAAATTTCATTAAAAATAAAGAGGTCAATTTCAAAATAGAATTGATGACAGGTGATGACAGTAGTGCTGAGAGAACTAGAATTCTAAATGAGTTAGATAGAGCAGAGGAAGGGGTACCATTTTTATTAGTTGCAACACAAGTAATTGAAGCCGGAGTTGATTTAAAAAATATAGATATTGGTTTTAAGGATATATCAAAATTAGATTCAGAAGAACAATTTATGGGTCGGGTAAATAGATCCAGTACAAAAGAAGGGGTGGTATATTTCTTTGATTATGATAATGCTAAAACACTGTACAAAGATGATGTTCGAATAAACGATGAACTTATTTTAAAGTCAGAAAATATGAGAGAAATTCTAAGAGAAAAGAAATTTGATGTTTATTATGCAGAGGTTCTTAAAATGATTCGTAAACAAAATGAATCATTCGCACCTGAAAAGAATTTAAGTGATTTTTTCTTGCAGGTAGGAAAACTAAATATTCCTGTAATAAGTGAAAGGATGAAATTGATTCATGATGACGAATGGAGTTGTTCCGTATTTCTAAATCGAAATTTAACTTCTTCTAGTGGTGAATTTTTGGACGGAGAAAAAGTATGGAATGAATACAAAAAGTTGTTAAAAGATAAAAAAGATTATGACTATGCAGAATGGAGGATAAAGCTTTCAATGGTAAAAAGCAAAATGAATTATTTTATCTATCAAATTAATAGCAAGAGTTTATTTCCTTACACAGAACAATTTGGTGAGATATTTTATATTGAAGATGCAGAACAATATTTTGAAGGTGGGAAATTCATAAGAGAAAAATTCGAGAATCAGGTGGGAACATTCATTTAGGAGGAGATTAATGTGCTAGTTAATGGAACATTAATAAACTATTATTTTCATTGTAAGAGGCAATGTTATTTGCATGGTAATCGTTTAAACCTTGAAGACAATAGTGAGAGTGTAAAAATAGGACGGGCTATTCATGAAGAAAAAGAAGATAAAATGTCAGACTCAGAGATTGCAATAGATAATATTAAATTAGATGGATTAACTTCAAAGTATCTAGTAGAAATTAAAAAATCAGATGCTGATATCGAAGCATGTAAATGGCAGCTATTATTGTATTTGAAAATATTAAAAGACAAAGGAGTAGTAAGAGAAGGGAAAATAGAATTTGTTGAGAAGAATAAACAAACTAAGGGTACTTTATATGTAAACCTTACAAATGAAAATGAAATTCAATTAGAAAAGTATATTACTGAAATTGAAAATATGCTTTCAGAAGAAAAAATACCAGCTGTTTTAAACACATCATCCTGTAATAAATGTGCTTATTATGAATATTGCTATATTTAAAAAAGGAGAATTTTATGGGAAGTACAAGATATATAGCCTCCATGGGGGAGCTTACAAAAAAAGATAATTCGTTATGTTTTCGAAAGGAAAATAAAAATGTGTATATTCCAATAGAAAATACAAGAGAGATTTATTGTCTAAATGAGGTATCTATTAATACAAAGCTCTTGGATTTTTTATCTAGAAATCATATAATAATTCATTTTTTTAACTATTATGAAGGGTATAGCGGGACATTTTATCCGAAAGACCATTATTGTAGTGGGAAATTAGTTGTAAAGCAAGTTCAAGCATTTGAAAATAACAGGTTAATTATTGCTAAAAATATTGTTAGAGGTATAGGTAATAACATCTATGAAGTATTATATCATTATTATAAGCATAATAAAAAAGAAGTTAAAAAAACAATAGACTGGATAAAAAATGAATTTTATAGGCTTCTAGATTTGGCAGATAGTATTAAATTTATTTTGGCTATAGAAGGAGATTTGTGGCAAAGATTTTATGCCGAATTTAAATACATTTTACCGGATGAGTTTGTTATGAATAAAAGAGTAAGGAGACCACCAGATAATCCTATTAATGCAATGATATCGTTTGGAAATACGCTGTTGTATACGAAAACCATATCGGCTATTTATCAAACTCATTTAGATCAGCGGATTAGCTTTCTTCATGAACCGTCAGAAGGTAGATTTTCATTGAGTTTAGATTTATGTGAAGTTTTTAAACCGGTTATCGTATTTCGAACAATTTTTAATCTAGTAAATAATAGAAAGATTCAGATAGAAAAACATTTTGAAAGGAAAGTAAATTATTGTATCTTGAATGAAGAGGGGAGAAATATTTTTATTCAGGAATTTGAAGAAAGAATGGAATCTGTATTTTTACATCCTGTTTTAAAGAGAAAAGTAAGTTATAGGACCGCAATAAAATTAGACTGTTATAAGCTGATAAAGTTTTTATTGGAAGAAAAAGAATTTACTCCATTTTCAATTAAGGAGGGAAAGTAATGCCAGTTAAAAAGAAAGACTATAACTATAATTATGCATTTTTATTTTATGATGTAAATGAGAAAAGAGTACAAAAAGTATTTAAAGTTTGTAAAAAATATTTATCACACTTCCAATATTCTGTATTTAGAGGAGAAATGACACCATCTAAATTAATTAGGTTACGTAATGATTTAGAGAAAATAATTGATAAAGATGAAGATTTTGTATGTATTATAAAATTGATGAATGAAAATGTCTTTGGAGAAGAAATAATTGGATGTTCTAAAAGAAGTACTGGAGAGGAATTAATTATATAAGACTATAAAAATGATTTATGAAGTTAATTACCAAGTGTTTATTTGTACTTTTGCGTAAAGCGGTATAATTACAGCATTTCATTGATAGCATGACTTTTTAGGGTTCACTTGGTAAAAATCAGCTAATTACTTGATTTTGCAAAGAAAATGATATATCATTACTTTAAAAAGGTAGTAAATTCATGCATAGAACCGTAACATGAGATGTATTGAAATTTTAGTACATTGTTTATGTGTATTTGTTTCTGCCATAGAACCGTAACATGAGATGTATTGAAATCCGATATTTAATTTGGCATTTGCCACCGTAGCACCATAGAACCGTAACATGAGATGTATTGAAATGCAATACATACAACACTTTCGCAATCTCCACTCTTATAGAACCGTAACATGAGATGTATTGAAATGCCATTTAATCACCTCGCTTTAACCTAAGAGTTTATAGAACCGTAACATGAGATGTATTGAAATGCTGAATATATACGTCCTCTTTGCGGATTGTTGAAAATAGAACCGTAACATGAGATGTATTGAAATAACAGATGATGGATTTGAATTTGAATATAAACTCATAGAACCGTAACATGAGATGTATTGAAATGAGGATAGGAGTGTGTTATATGCAGATAGTAACTTTATAGAACCGTAACATGAGATGTATTGAAATTAATTTCGTGGATTGTCTGCAAAATAATCTTTTCCATAGAACCGTAACATGAGATGTATTGAAATAGACCTAAATCATTTATTTAATACTAATTAGAATATAGAACCGTAACATGAGATGTATTGAAATCCAATAGATAAATGTAAAATTAAGAAAGGCGAATGGGATAGAACCGTAACATGAGATGTATTGAAATAGATTTGCAGATATAGTGGATAGTATTGCATTTGAATAGAACCGTAACATGAGATGTATTGAAATTCCAATGTCTATGAAGATAGCATAAAGTGATTGTAAATAGAACCGTAACATGAGATGTATTGAAATCTTACATGTGCACACAAAATATAGCTTGCTAGATGCATAGAACCGTAACATGAGATGTATTGAAATGTTTTGCATTGGCAACTGTTGAACCAGATGCTAAAATAGAACCGTAACATGAGATGTATTGAAATTAGCCTTATTATAGGCAGAAATAGGAGAGTAGTCAAGATAGAACCGTAACATGAGATGTATTGAAATTATTTAAGCATTACAGGTCTATTTATATGTACACATAGAACCGTAACATGAGATGTATTGAAATGCTATAGAAGAAAACAACTCTTTATCATACACTTTATAGAACCGTAACATGAGATGTATTGAAATAGAAGGGCTTGCCTAAATTATTAGATAAATTAAGATAGAACCGTAACATGAGATGTATTGAAATATGTATTCAGTGTATATTTTCGCATTGGGATTATATAGAACCGTAACATGAGATGTATTGAAATTGATGCTGATTAATCTCTGTTGCTATCCACATACATAGAACCGTAACA
>CALDJN010000237.1 GCA_937901695.1 uncultured Anaerocolumna sp. | reverse complement strand
TGTCCACCAAATTGTGCTTTACCACCAAGAGGCTGCTGAGTAACTAAGGAGTATGGTCCGGTTGAACGAGCATGAATCTTATCATCTACCAGATGGTGAAGCTTTAGATAATGCATGAAACCTACAGTAACAGCTCCATCAAAATATTCTCCGCTGCGTCCGTCACGAAGTCTTACTTTACCATCACGATTAATAGGAACACCTGCCCATTGTGCTTTCGCTTCTTCCTTACCTTTATCCAGATAATCCATAATTTCAGGATCTAATATATCTTTATATTTATTTACAAAGGAATCCCAATCTGTATTGACATAATCATTGGCTAATTCCAAGGTATCCATAATATCGAACTCATTAGCACCATCGAATACTGGTGTAGATACATTAAAGCCAAGTACTTTTGCAGCAAGGCTTAAGTGAATTTCAAGCACCTGTCCAATGTTCATACGTGAAGGTACGCCTAATGGGTTTAATACGATATCAAGAGGTCTGCCGTTTGGTAAGAAAGGCATATCTTCAACAGGTAATACACGGGATACAACACCCTTATTACCATGACGGCCAGCCATCTTATCACCAACTTGGATTTTTCTCTTTTGAGCTATATATACACGGACAGTTTGGTTAACACCTGGTGATAACTCGTCTCCGTTCTCTCTTGTGAATACTTTAGCGTCTACAATGATACCATATTCACCATGAGGTACTCTTAGTGAAGTGTCCCTTACTTCTCTGGCTTTTTCACCAAAGATTGCACGAAGAAGTCTCTCCTCTGCAGTAAGCTCAGTTTCACCCTTTGGAGTAACCTTACCTACCAGAATATCTCCGGCACGAACTTCAGCACCAATTCTTATGATACCTCTTTCGTCCAAGTCTTTTAATGCGTCATCACCAACGCCAGGAACGTCCCTTGTAATCTCTTCTGGTCCCAGCTTCGTATCTCTTGCTTCCGCTTCGTATTCTTCAATATGAACAGAAGTATATACATCTTCTTGTACCAGTCTTTCACTAAGAAGAACAGCATCCTCGTAGTTATAACCTTCCCAAGTCATAAATCCGATTAATGGATTCTTACCTAATGCTAATTCACCTTGAGAAGTAGAAGGTCCATCTGCAATTACCTGACCAGCTTCTACTCTGTCCCCTTTATTAACAATTGGTCTTTGATTGATACAAGTACCCTGGTTACTTCTTGCAAATTTAACAAGCTTATATGGAGTCTTTGTTCCATCATCATTCTTAATAACAATTTCTTTCGCTGCTGCTTTTTCAACAACACCGGATTTCTTAGAAACTACACATACTCCGGAGTCAACTGCAGACTTTTCTTCCATACCTGTTCCTACTACCGGTGCCTCAGTAATTAATAGAGGAACAGCCTGACGCTGCATGTTAGAACCCATTAGGGCACGGTTAGCATCATCATTTTCAAGGAAAGGAATCATAGCTGTAGCAACGGAGAATACCATCTTAGGCGAAACATCCATATAGTCTACTTTGGATTTTTCGAATTGAGAAGTTTCCTCTCTAAAACGTCCGGATACGTTACTGCTTATGAAATAGCCATTATCATCCAATGGCTCATTGGCTTGTGCCACAACGTATTTATCTTCTTCATCTGCTGTCATATAAACAACATCATCTATTACCCTAGGATTTTTAGGGTCAGATTTATCTACTTTTCTATATGGAGCTTCAATAAATCCATACTCATTAATTCTTGCATAGCAAGCCAAAGAGTTAATTAAACCAATGTTAGGTCCTTCAGGAGTTTCAATTGGACACATTCTTCCATAGTGGGAATAGTGAACATCACGAACCTCGAATCCGGCTCTATCTCTGGACAAACCACCAGGACCTAAAGCAGACAAACGTCTCTTATGTGTTAATTCACCTAGAGGGTTATGTTGATCCATAAATTGTGATAACTGGGAACTGCCAAAGAATTCCTTTACCGCAGCGGTAACAGGTTTAATATTAATTAAAGATTGAGGGCTGATACCTTCTAAATCTTGTGTTGTCATTCTTTCTCTGACTACACGTTCCATTCTGGAAAGACCGATTCTGTATTGGTTTTGTAATAACTCACCAACCGCTCTGATTCTTCTGTTTCCTAAATGGTCAATGTCATCTGCAGAGCCAATGCCATACTCTAAATGTATATTATAATTAATAGATGCAAATATGTCATCTTTGGTTATATGCTTTGGAATTAAATCAGCTATATGTTTCTTAATTGCTACTTTTCTATCTTCTAAATCCTTATATTCTTCTAAAATACCTTTTAAAACCGGGTAGTAAACTTCTTCCGTCACTCCCAATTCTGTTTTATCTACATCCAGATAATAATTTAAATCAACCATTAAGTTAGATAGAACCTTAACATTACGTTCTTCTGCCTGAACTACAACGGATGGAATTGCTGCATTCTGAATTAAAGTTGCAATCTCTTCTGTAACTACAGTTCCTGCTTCTGCAAGAATTTCTCCTGTTTCTTTATTAATTACATCTTCTGCAAGGGTAAAGCCAATTATACGGTTTTTTAAAGCAAGCTTTTTATTGAACTTAAATCTGCCAACCTTAGCAAGATCATATCTTCTAGGATCAAAAAACATGCTGTTGATTAAGGATTCCGCACTTTCAACAGAAAGCGGCTCACCTGGACGCAGCTTTTTATATAATTCAAGTAAACCATCCTGATAATTATCAGATGGATCCTTTGCTATACTTGCAATAATCTTAGGCTCTTCACCAAAAACTTCCTGAATCTCTACATTACTTCCAATGCCCAATGCACGTATAAGAACAGTGATAGGTACTTTTCTGTTTCTATCAACACGTACATAAAAAATATCATTAGAATCTGTTTCATACTCTAACCATGCTCCTCTGTTAGGAATAACAGTTGAGGAAAACAGCTTCTTACCAATTTTATCATGTCCAATAGCATAGTAGATACCGGGGGAACGTACTAATTGGCTTACGATAACTCTCTCAGCGCCATTAATAACGAAAGTTCCTGTTTCTGTCATTAATGGTAAATCGCCCATAAAAATATCGTGTTCATTGATTTCATCGTTCTCTTTGTTGTGAAGTCTGACCTTTACTTTAAGAGGAGCTGCAAAAGTAGCATCTCTTTCCTTACATTCTTCAATTGAATATTTTACATCATCTTCACACAGCACGAAATCTACAAACTCTAAGCTTAAATGCCCACTATAATCCGCAATTGGAGAAATATCATCAAAGACTTCTTTTAGACCTTCGTCAAGAAACCATTGATATGAATTTTTCTGAACCTCAATAAGATTTGGCATTTCTAATACTTCTTTTTGCCTTGAGTAGCTCATTCTGATGCCGTTACCAACTTTGATTGGACGTATCCTGTTTTTATCCATTGACGTTTTCACCCCTTGATGTTTTATTAATATTCTTAAATATTACCAAAATAATAGGTAAAAAAACCTATTTTTGAAATATTCTCAAATAATTTTATGAAAATACTGCTATAATATATACACTTAGGCGTATCACAGCACAATAGTGCACTTTTCATGCTATCACAAATTTTTCGTTGTGTCAACAAGTTTTTGTTGACTTTTTTTATTTTTTATTGTCTTTTCTGTTAAAAGGTAAAAACACCATTTAATAAAAAGTAATAATACTATTAATAATGTTATGAAAGACTCCAATGCTTGGGAGTCTATTTAAATCAAATTTAAACTTAAAGACAACTTATACAAATACAAAAGCAAAAAAGGAGCTGCTGCAAAGTAAAAAAGAAGAGGCAGCAGCAAAATAAAAAATGTCATTCTGAGAGCAAATTCAGCTTGCTGAATT
>CALDJN010000236.1 GCA_937901695.1 uncultured Anaerocolumna sp. | reverse complement strand
GGTAAGGCAAGTAAAAGGGAGATGGGATGCCACAGGCTGAACTGTAACTATTTTTTACAAATGAAATATTTTTAGTTACTAACAAGCAATGACATTTATTTGAATATATGTTAAAATAAAATTATAACGAATCATAACATAAATGCAATTAATTATAAGCATTTTAAGGTAATCTTAATATTAACTTAAACTAATTATAATAATTTATATAAAATCGAGGTAATCTAATGTTAACCATACATACTACATTAAACAGTAAGTTGCAATACCCTATACAAAATCCATTTGAAATGGAGGACATCTTGTTTTTCGATATAGAAACAACAGGTTTGTCTCCAAAAACTTCTTTTCTATATTTAATTGGATGTATGTATTTTGAAAATGGAACTTGGCAAATTACTCAATGGTTTGCTGATGAAATGAATAATGAAGCTGAACTTCTAGGTTCATTTTTTCAAAAAATAAAAAACTATAAACGTATCGTTCATTATAATGGAAGTGGTTTTGATATTCCGTTTATTCAGAATAAATGCAAACAACATAACATAGATGCATCTTTTGACTTTATAGAAAGCTTTGACATCTACAAAAAACTCTTACCTTATAAAAACTTACTTCCTATGGATAACCTAAAATTAAAAACTGTTGAAGCCTTTATCGGCATAGTAAGAGAAGATACTTATTCTGGAGCAGATTTAATTCAGATATATGCCAATTATCTTGGAAGCAGCCGTTATGAAAAATTAAACCAAAATAATCCACATAATGCGAAGGATAACTCCTCTTCCAAAAAAATTCCTTCCTCCGCGGAATTGCTGCAAATACTTTTATTGCATAATGCAGAAGATATAAAAGGTTTATTATACATCTCTAATATATTATATTATATTGATATTTTTGATTGTAATATATATAAACATATATTCTTGAATGCATGTTCGGATATAGTTAAATCACAGAAAAATTGGAATGTAGAAATCATTTCAGATATAGAATCCCAAACTAACTGTTTAAAATTCCAAGTAACTATTCCATTTGGAATACCAAGACCTGTTCACTGGGAAAATAAATTATCCGCTGTTGCAGATGAAAGTTTCCACAATATGTCTATTCAATTAATTGCTTCATCTAATAATATTACTCTAAAAGTACCTGTTTTTAAAGGGGAACTTAAATACTTTTTTGAAAATTATAAAGATTATTATTATTTACCAAAAGAAGATATGGCAATTCATAAAAGCGTTGCCCAATTTGTTGATAAAGAATATCGTGTGCAAGCCAAAGCAAACACCTGTTACAATAAAAAAATCAGCATTTTTATTCCTAGCTTTGGAAACAATGATAAAAATATATTTAAAGCAAGTTATCAAAACCATGTAAAGTTTATGGAATTAGATTTGCCAGAATTACAGGACCCAGCACAATTATATGAATATTTCATAAATTGCATTGATTATCTTCATCATTCTAAAGAAACTGAAATAATAAATAAAAGCAAAATATCTTAATATGACCATACTTTACTTATGTATATTTCTTTTCTAGCAGCAAATACTATGATAGTAGGAGATAATGAACATCACCTATGTACTCATTATTTTTCACAAATGAAAGGAATCGATATAGTATGGGAAGAAGCAAAAGTACAAAAAATAAAGCGGCACAAAATAGTACCAAAAACTCTACAAAAGATACTACAAAGAATAGATCAAGTGCCAAAGATGTTATTCCTGATGAGCAGGAACGCCGCGACGGTCCTGGTGGGGAATAAATAGCTGTCATTCTGAGCCGATAGGCGAAGAATCTTACCCTATAGTGAGATTCTTCGCCTATCGGCTCAGAATGACAATACCAAAAAGCGTACTATGAACGAAAGGGATTCTTCACAAATTCAACTTCGTTGAATTTTTGCTCAGAATGACACGCTTTTATAGGAATACACGCTTTTATATCAACTCTACGACATTTGATTTTCTCAAACCCTTGATTTTATTAACTTTTTAAGTATTAATCTTGTGGAATAATTTCTTTTTTGTTGTAAGAACCACAAGCCTTACAAACTCTATGTGGTACCATTAATGCTCCACATTTGCTGCACTTTACTAAATTAGGTGCTGACATTTTCCAGTTTGCTCTACGGCTGTCTCTTCTAGCTTTTGAAGATTTATTCTTTGGACAGATAGCTCCCATGATTACACCTCCTTAAAATTCTTGAATATATCTCGGATTACTGACATTCTGGGATCCAGATCAGGTTCGTTGCAATTGCAAGTGTTCTTATTCAGATTCGTCCCACAAGTTTTACATAAACCTTTACAGTCCTCATCACACAGAACCTTCATGGGAAAGTCAATTAATATTTCATTATAGACTAATAAATCTACATCCAGATTATATTCATCGATATAATTTGTTTCATCTAAATCCTTAATTCGATCTTCTGACCTATGATTCAAATCTAAATCTTTAAATATCTTTAGTTCAAACAAGGTTTCTACGTCTTCAAGGCATCTATTGCACGGAATTAATAAAGATACTTTTGCTTCACCTTCAATCCTGACTTTACGTTCACCCATATAAGTTATGGTTAAATTAAGGTTGGATTTTCTAGCAAAGGGATAGCAAATCCCTTCCAAGCAAAAACTTTCTAATTCGATGGGAGCTTGAATATGTTCAACTTTGTCGTTAACAGATATAATATCCGATAAATTAATAAGCATAACAATCTCCTATCTTTTATAAATTCGCACTGTTTACATTATAGACAGGTGCCCATGAATTGTCAATGCTAAATTTATAAATCAGTGTAATTTACAATTTAACTTTTTTGACTTTACATCATTTTTGCTAGATTAATGCAACCGTTTCTCTAGCAATTGCTAATTCTTCATTAGTAGGGATTACGCATACTTTAACTTTAGAATCTACTGTTGAAATAATGCTTTCTTTTCCTCTAATGCTATTCTTTTCATGATCAATTTTAATTCCAAGGAATTCAAGATAAGAAGATACATTTGCTCTTACATTTTTATCGTTTTCACCAAGTCCTGCTGTAAATGCAATAGCATCTACACCATTCATTGCAGCAACATAAGATCCAATATATCTTGCTACACGATAAGTGAATACTTCAATTGCAAGTTTTGCTCTTTCATTACCTTCTTCTCCAGCCTTCTCTAAATCTCTAAAGTCACTGGATACACCGGATAAGCCTAATACACCGGATTTCTTATTGAGAATATTCATAACTTCTTCAATGGATAAATTTTCTTTATTTGCGATAAATTCCATGATTGCAGGGTCGATGCTGCCACTTCTTGTTCCCATAATAAGACCTTCAAGTGGAGTAAATCCCATACTGGTATCTACAGATTTACCGTTTAATACTGCTGTAACACTAGCGCCGTTTCCTAAATGGCAAACAATAATTTTAGAATTATTTTTATCAAGTCCTGTCATCTCAATTGCTCTGGAAGCAACATAGCTATGGCTGGTACCGTGGAAACCATATCTTCTTACTTTATATTTTTCATAGTATTCATATGGAAGTCCATAAAGATAGGCTTTCGCAGGCATTGTTTGATGGAAAGCGGTATCAAATACTGCAACCATAGGTACATTTGGCATAATCTTCTTACAAGCATTAATTCCAATTAAGTTTGCTGGATTGTGTAAAGGTGCTAAATCATTACATTCTTCTATTCCTTTTATAACTTCATCAGTAATAACAGTTGATGATGCGAATTTTTCTCCACCATGAACTACTCTATGACCTACTGCACCAATTTCATCTAAGGATTTGATTACACCATGGTTTTTATCAGTAAGAGCTTCTAATACTAATTTAATTGCTGCTTCATGAGTATCCATTGTAGAATTTATAACAACTTTTTCTCCACCT
>CALDJN010000235.1 GCA_937901695.1 uncultured Anaerocolumna sp. | reverse complement strand
AGAATACCTGCAAAAAGCATAATATTCTATAGTCTATTTAAACATAGTTAGGTAGTATAGTAATTTGGAGAATCAGAAAAAGCATAAAAATAGCATGACAATACAGCCATGCTCGATTTCTAAAAATATCTATACAAAAATATTAAGCACATGTACGGTAGAAATGTTAGCAGTATACTACTAACATAAGGCAGACCTGCAGAATTATACAAATCTCCTTTTGCAATATTTAATTTGCAATATTCTCTATTAATACAATGCTTAACATAAAATTACCTCCATAAATCTTTTCTTGACTTTACCATTTATTTTTGTGATGTCAACAATTTTTCACATTATATCATCTATATTTTTCTTCTCCAACTATTATATGCACGCAACAAATCATATATACATTATAACTCCGTCCGTTTTTTTTGTTCGCACTTTTTTCAATTATATTTTGAATGATAACCATCAATTCATCTACAACTTGATCTACGGAGCGATTATCAATGAAATACTTATTCTCTATTATATATGATATTAGCCCCTTGAACAAGGGTTCAAATTTTTAAGAGCAGAAGATTTTATATATTCAATCACTTTACTTTTTTCATCAAAGTTCTTTGTTTCAATTTTTTCACCCCATTTTAGCTTAATAACATCCAAGGAATCTTTTTCAACATCAACTCTTGGGGTATTACCAAAATAGCAGAAGAAAGTACCAATATCATTGTTAGTACCTTTGTAGGACCATGTTGACCAGCTTATATTGTTTTCTTCACACATTTGAATTCCATTTAAATTCTGAAACTCACCAATGTAACCTGCCACACCATATTTACTCATTGTAGCTGCCATATCCTCTACCCATAGTTTAAATCCTTGATCATCATCATATAGATGGGTTTGGTACATCATATTTGTCCAGCCCATTTCTCCAGGATCAGGCAGATTCGATACACGCCAAATACCTTCCACTGTAATGATATGATTATCTCCTGTTTCCCGAATCGCTTTAATCATACTATCATATATTTGATTTGTCATATTCCACGATTCCTGCTTCCAAGGATTATAGCTATATTCCCCCTCATATCCAGTATTATTCTGGGGTTCATTCATAATATCGTAAGCAGCAACTGTGCTGGTATACTTATACCTATTGGCTATAGCAACCCATAGTTTCTTCATCGCCTCTTGGCAAACAGCACTGGTAAATAAACGATTTTGAGCTAATGTACCACAACAATGATCCATACTCTGGCCGCCAGGGCAGCCATGTAAATCAAATATGACATACATTCCATACTTTTCAGCCATCTGAATAATCCAGTCTAACCGTTTAAAACCAGGATTTTCATCAAGGTTTTCGTGAATCCATGTACCTTCTTCATCCTTCATGAAATTTCGATACCAAAATGGGACACGCAAAGCATTACAACCCATTTCAAAGATATTTTTAATATCTGTTTCCGTTATCCAGTGATCTTGATAAATGTCAAATATTTCTTGCACCTCTTCTTTGGTGAAACGCTTCTCCAATACGTTAAGAGTATCAAGATTTGCCCATTTTCTATCCTCGCCGCTAACCGGACACATCCAGCTTTCCTGTATGAGCCAGCCACCCAAATTCACACCACGGAGTATAATTTCTTCACCCAGCCCATTAACAACCTTATTTCCTACTACTGTTAGAAATCTATTCATAATTTATTTATCCTTTTTCTTTCCCGCAATCTGTCAAACTAACTAATTGATTTATAGCTTTGATGTCTAATCCTCATGTCATATTAAACTTATAAACCAAGAGGCTGCAGCAAACATAAATATTTTTACTTTGCCACAACCTCTTTATTTTAGGGCGTCTGCGCCTATTGAAACTACACTTTTGAAGTCAATATTTACTGAATTACTTCATTATTATCCCAAATTAGTAATATTCGTGTTAACACACACGCCTACCAGCAAAGCGTTATAACAGAATGTGCCATAAGTGTAATATCACAAACCTTTTTATCTTCACAAATCTGCATGGTAAGTTCTTCTGCTGTACGGTTCATTAATACGACGACTTTTTCACCATCAGGATTAACAAAACCAACTGCATCCACTTGATCTGTATATCTAGATACCAGAATTCTTTTAGCACCTTTTTTCACAAATCTGCTTAAATGTCCAATATAGTAAAATGATAATTTAATATCCAGTTGATCATTCTCTTTGTCATACATAATTGGTGCATCGCAGAAGTTTCCTACATGGTTTGGACCTCCCTGAGCGTTTAGAACAAGATTCCAATCAATATAGCCATTCATTCCCTGATTAAAATTACCAATCATATCATGAAGATACATTTCCGCATTTTTTACCTGGCTGTGAGATTTAAATCTGGAATATTCCACACAGCCTTCCGTAAAGATAAGCTCTTTATGAGGGTATTTTGTTCTAACAGTATCCAGTGCTTCAAAGTGATCACCTGCATACCAGTGAAATCCAATAGCTCCAATACCCTTATCTGCACCTTCAACTGAAAATGTCTCATCTGCCCTTTCCAAAATGCAATCCTTATTATGATCCCATATAACAATAACAATCTCAGAATATCCATGTGCATCCAATGTCTTTCTCAGGTATTCCGTTGCAAAGATACCTTCTTCTTCTCCGGTATATAAGCAAGAATCCCATGTCTGAGCCGCTTTTGGTTCATTCTGAACTGAAATTCTATGAATGGTAATGCCTAACTTCTTATATTCTTCCACATACTTCACAATCAGGTCTGCCCACATCTGGTAAAACTCTTTCTTTAAAATACCTCCATGGTTCATCTCCTGATTACTCTTCATAAATGCTGGTGGACTCCAGGGACTTGCAAGTAGCTGAATATCCGGATTGATTTCTAAAGCTTCCTTAATCATTGGAATTAAATACTGCTTATCTCTCTCCAGTGTAAATGTTTCTAAATTCTTATCCTCAGAATCTTCTACATAGGCATAATTGCCAAGAGAAAAATCACAACTTTGTATATGGGTTCTGCAAAAGTTATATTGATTTCCACTTTCACCGAAACACGCTTGCAAAAATTGTTCTTTCTTTTCATCACTCATGGTAAACATGGTTTCTGCAGCTGCTTCCGTAAATGCTCCTCCAAATCCATAAATGGTTTGCCTGGTTTCCTTTGGATAAATCTTAATCAGATTCATTTCCGCTCTTTCATTAGCTGAAAAGGTAAGTTCACTTGTTTCAAACTGTTTTTCTTCATTGCTGCAATAGCATTTAATGTTCATATATTTCTCCCGTTATTCATTTCCTAACTTTTCTCTATTCTTTTCAATCTTTTGGTTTTTCACTTTAATTACTGACTCCCAGCCATTGTCATCTAAGAATTTCTTGTAATTATTAAGCACAGAAGTGAAGTCGCTCTCACTATTTGAACGAATTAGGCTAACTAATGTTGTTGCCCATTCTGTTGTAACAGCTGAATTAATTCTTGCCTCTTCTGTTCCTGCACCTGGATTTGTATTCTCAAGTAAGAAGTGTGGTACTAATTTTCCCGTTCCCCATTCTTGTAACTGTTTAATTGACTCTGGATAAGCATCATCACTTAGTGCCTTGTATTTGTCATGACCAAAAAAGAAGAATTCACCAAGGCGATACTCTTTCTTGAATCGATCGTTGTCATTTTGCTGCATATCTTTTGCTTCCTTGGTAAGCTCATATTTACCATCTTTATTAATCGTATAAGAAACACCTTCGATACCATATTGTGTAAGTATTTGTCCTTCTTCACTCAATAGATAAGTGAATAATTGAATTGCTTTTGATGGGTCTTTACATTGTTTTGTTATGTAGGAAACCGTCCAGCCACTGATACCTGCCTGGTTTAATGTTGGTTGATTACCAACTGTACTTTGGGGACCATCAATAGCCATATAAGCTGCATCCGGATTTGAATTCATCCATGTAGTTAAGAAGCCTGAGCATTGAGGAGTACCATCCATCATAATTGTTGCATATTTTCCTGATTTTAATTTTTCCTCAAATGCCGTACCATCATCTGCGAAACTGTCATCGCTGATATATCCCATACGGTACGCTTCATTGAATGTTTTAACCCAAGACAGGTAGTCCTCATCAAGGTTTCTATTGTAGTAATTTCCACTTTCGTCTACTAATGGTACACCAATAAAGTCTTGGAAAGGATCTCCCATGGAACCTGTACTTTCTGTAGTAAAGGCATTAAACCCAAATGGGTAAAGATCTGGAAACTTGGTTTTAATTTGTCCTAATACATCAATAAATTCTTTCTGTGTTCCCATAGAAGGTCTGCCTAGTGCTTCATATACATCCTTACGAATTACAAACGCCGTTTTTGCAAAAAGCTGTCCGCTTTCATAATCTGCTTTTGTATTGGAATAATTGGCATAGCCATAGCTTTTTCCGTCATCAAGCTGTAACCAGTTTAGTGTCTCTTCCGAAGCCACTTTTCTAAAATAAGGGTCATACTTGTCAGCAACTTCATATAATGGAAGTGCCCAAGAGTCTGCTTTTAATGCAACTTGTGAGCTGGAATCAAAGACACTGATTAAATCTGGCATATCCCCACCGGCAAACAGCGTGTTTAAAGTTGTATCATCTCCAACTATAAAATTAATTTTTACATGTAAATCCTCTTCAATTTTTTTTGTAATAATATCATTACCCCAGTCTGTATTCCACCAGTCAGCATTAACATACCATGTAAGTTCTGTCATCTCTTGTGGGTCCAGTTTCCATGCTGGTGTTTCAGGATCTAATTCGTATCTGGCGTCTAATGTAGCAGATTCTTTGTTACCGCCTGTAATTGTACTGCCGTTTCCTTCCTTTTTAGCGCATCCCCCAAGCACCATTGTAGATACACTTAGAAGAGCAATGGATTTTACCATCCATTTTGATAATCCTTTTTTCATAATAACCTCGTTTCTGGCGCTTTAGCGCCTTTTGATAACGAAAGTAATTTGTGCGCCAGCACAAATTGCCGGTTGAAAAAACCTTGTTTTTTCAACCTATACCTCCATCTTTTTTCTTATTCTTTTACTGCACCAAGCATCATGCCTGAAACAAAATGCTTTTGTAACAGTGGATAAGCAATTAATATAGGAACTGTTGTTATAACGATTGTTGCAAGCTGTATACCTTTTGAGGTAGTATTCATTACGACACTGCCTACTGATATATTCTTAACACTTTGTTGTACAATAATTTCATATAATTTCATCTGTACCGGATATAAAGCTTTGTCTGTAATATATAATTTGGCAGTCATAAAGTCGTTCCATTGATATACCCCATTAAACAACGCTATGGTAGCAAGTGCCGGTTTTGATAAAGGGATTATAATCCTTAAAAAAATCTTCCATACTCCTGCACCATCAATCTTTGCTGATTCTTCTAATGATACCGGAATCTGCCTGAAGAAATTCATCAAAATTACCACATCATAATAGCTGAATAAAGCAGGAATAATATAAATCATAAACCTGTTAGTAAGATGTAACTGTCTCATTAATAAATAAGTAGGTATCATACCACCTGAGAAGAATAGAGTAATTATACCCATAGATGTATATAGCTTTCTTCCCATTAAATTCTTTTTACTAAGTCCGTATGCAACCATAGAGCAGAAGAATACGTGAGTAACTACACCAATGACGGTCTTGGATACAGATATGACATATGCTTTCCATATACTGTTATCATTCATAACTGCCTTGTAATTTTCAAATGAGAATTCCTTTGGCCAAAAAATGAATCCACCTTCTGCTAATGATTTTCCACTGCTAAAGGAACAAGCCACGATATTCCAGATTGGTACAACTATTATTACTGCAATTAGAAGAAGAACAAATCGATTTACTATATCAAATCTTTTATTTTCACTTATATTAGCTTTTTTCATAGGGTTATTTTCCTCCTCACAATACCGATTCCTCATTAACCTTGCTTGTAAAATAATTCGCTGTCAGCAGTAAAATAACTGAAACAATGGAAACTCCTAATCCAACTGCTGCTGCATAAGAAAAATCTCCCTGTGTAATGCCCATTCGGTAAACATAAGAATCAATTACCTCAGCTTTCCCACGGTTTTGTGAATTCATTAATACTAATGTCTGGTCAAGATTCGATTTTAATAATCCGCTTACTGTTAAAATAAAATTTAAACTAATAATTGTTTTTAATAAAGGCAATGTAATATGTAATATTTGTTTCATACGGCTTGCTCCATCTATTTCTGCAGCTTCGTAATATGTAGTATCAATCCCAGCCATTGCAGCTAAGTAAAGAATCGTTCCCCATCCTGCTTCCTTCCATACATCGGATAACACCGCAATCAGCCAATACTTATCAGCATCCAGCAAGATGTTTCTTGGCTCGCTTATTACTCCAAGGGAAAGTAAAATTTCGTTAAACATGCCTGTTGTTGACATCCAGCTAATCATCATACCCCCAAGTACAATCCAAGAAAGGAAATGTGGTAAATATGAAATTGTCTGCATGATTCTCTTAAATGGTCCGTCCTTAATCTCATAAATCATAATGGAGAGTATAATAGGAATCGGAAAACCAATTAATAATTTTAAGAAACTGATTCCCAATGTATTAATAACTGATTTCCAAAACAATTTATCTTTGAAAGCTATTAAAAAATTATCAAAACCTACCCATTTGGCAGTTGACATCGTATCTACAACTGTGTAGTTTTTGAAAGCAATACTCAATCCATAGATAGGCATAAAGCAGAATATAATCATGAATATGACACCAGGAATAACCATACTTTGTAAGCCAGCCTGTTTTTTTAATCTATTCAAAAAACCTAGCTTCTTTTTACTCATTTTGAACCTCCATCGTTAGTTTAGCAGCTTTATTAAAACGTTTTAACATATATGCAATATATTATCATCTTTTTATTTATGTGTCAATATATTTTTGTATCTTTTACATATACTTTTATAATTTATTATTGTCTATTTGGTGCTTTATTTCAATAATATATTAAAACGTTTTTATATGAAATTAAAATTAGGCTGTTAAATAATGAAAAATGTGGCTGCTGCAAAATAAAAGCTGTCATTCTGAACACAAATTCAGCAAGGCGGAATTTGCTCGAGGAATCTCATATTAAAGTAAGATTCATTGATTAATTCAGCAAAGCTAAATTTGTGCAAGACCACTGAAAAAGTCCTTGTTTTCTAAAATTATATAAAAATTAACCCCGCAAACCCACATTGTTACATTGTTAATTTTTATGTTTTGTCGAAAAAATTACTTTTTAACAGTCTCATTTATACCCAGAATGACAGTTTTGCTACTACCCAATTGTAGCCATTAACAGCTACTTTTTTCTTGTACAAGAATTTCTAATTATTAAATCACCTTCTAATTTAACAATTATTCCTTGTTCTTTCCCTTCAATCATATTAATTAAAGTATCAATAGCCAGTGTTCCCTGCCTGGCAATAGGATTTCTTACCGTTGTTAACCCAGGGGCAAAATACTGGGCTATATCAATATCATCAAATCCAATAACACTAAAGTCCTCAGGCACTTGAAAACCATCTGATTGCAAAGCTTTTATACAACCAATTGCACTTAAATCGTTACCTGCTAAGAAAGCGTCCGGAAGATCTAACGGATGAAATTTTAAAAGAGTTTTTATCGTATTGTATGTATATTCCTCTTCAAAAGCTCCTTTTAAAATAAACTTTTCTTCCACCGGCAAATTACATTCTTGTAAAGCAGCTTCATACCCTTCCTTACGGCGCAAACTATCTGTTACCTCATCAACACATTCAATAAACGCTATTTTTTTATGTCCTAGATTTATAAGGTGCTTTGTAGCTTCATATCCTGCCTTATACGAATCAAATACTATGCTTGAAACACCTTGCTTACTTACTTCACGATCCAAAAATACTACTTTTATTCCTTTTTTTTCGAAAATACGTATTTCATTTTCCTTTACAGTTGTATCTTCATATATGAGAACCCCATCAAGATTCTTACCTAGTATATTTCCCATAATAACAGAGGAATCCTTTGTAATAAAAACATTAAGATTATATTCCCTGCGCTCACATTCCCGGCTCATATAGTCCATTAAAGAGCAAAAGTAAGGACCGGATATACTATTCGTAAAAAATCCAAGATTTTTTGTAGCACCAGCCTTTAAGTACCTGCCATTTAGATTAGGATTATAATTTAATTTTTTAACTGCATCCATAACTCTTTGTTTAGTGTCAGGATTAATATATCTATTACCGTTTAAAGCATTGGAAACCGTTCCTATTGAAACCCCTGCTTCTTTTGCAACATCTTTAATCGTAATATTCGCCATATCTTCACCTGCCTAATTCTCTTGTATTAAAACGTTATACTACTAGTCAGAATAACATATTTTGCACTTCTTGGCAAGTACAATGATTATTCAAGCTGTCCTAAGTTGACCTAGGTTGCAGTTCAGCCTTCCTATTAAACCGATGAGCTATGTACCGGCTAAAAAATAGCCTGTGTGCTAAAAAACAACTTTTTAATATTCATGAGTATCGCCATTCTTCTTTTTAGGGTTTCGATGATGGTTAAGATGGAGCAATACATTTCATGTCCACTGTCCATCCGTAAACCTCCAGCCATCTTTTGGTCATTTTTACCTTGTGCAAGTCTCGTTCGCTCATCTTTCCAATGGATATACGTAAAGAAGGTTAGATTTGTGCATATTGTGAAGCGAAGAGGTCTGAATGCACAAAGGTGAGGCAAGTAAAAGTGACGCCAGTGGGCAGCATTCCCGAAGAAATGTCTACCAGGAGGCATCATATAAATCCATATACATATTACTAGGATTCATATGTTGAAAAACTTCCAAATTGCTGTGATTTAATGCATAAAAAAACTTTATTGGAAATACTATTCGAAATCTCTGTGAAAATGTAATATTTCACCTTAGTTTTGTAGTAAAATCAAGGGGTTGCGCTTGCGAATTATGAAATAATTTGTAACTTATTGTATGTAAGTTGCACATAAATTAATAGAAAAAATTGCTGTTTTACCAATATTGTACAATTAGAAAAGATATGGTATATTAAATTCATGAAGTTTCTTTCAATTCTATGATTAAATCATGCTAATAGTGGTTTAATGTCTATTTTATCATTCTATAAGAGCTGCTAAGAAAACCTTTGGCAGCTCTTGTCCATAAATATCACCAATACAAATGAAAAACTTTGGCATTCTTTCTTCTGATGACATTTACACAAATGTGGGGTTACTTGTTTCAGACCAATTTATATGCAACAGCCATTTTACATTTCTCCTCACTCTTTCATCAGCCAATCCAGAACATTTATCTGCTTTATACCGTTATATGAAGTAAGCGGCGTATAATCCATCGTAAGAAGATACTTAGGATTATGATCCTTTATGGCATCAAGGGATGAAAGTTCTCGCTTTAATGTCTGCTCTTCCGTTACAGTCTGGGATACCTGATAATACTCTTGACCCTCAGCATTGGTGGCAATAAAATCGACTTCAGCATCTCCAACCTTTCCCACATATACTTCGTAGCCTCGTCTTAAAAGTTCAAGATATATTCCAGTCGTAAAGTTACTTGATTTTGCACCCCATCTGATTCATAATAAAATCATTCTAAAATGGGAGGTGCTTCAATGGATTCAAAACAACTAGTGGAACACAGACAAAAATATATCAAAAATCCTCCGGAAGGAATGGCTGCTAAACTTGTTCGAAACATGACTGATCCTGACTTCCTTGTATGCATTACTTTCTTATTGAGGATGATGACCTTGATGAAGACGAATCAGAAGAAGGTTTATATATCTTCTGGCAATATCGTCTGTT
>CALDJN010000234.1 GCA_937901695.1 uncultured Anaerocolumna sp. | reverse complement strand
TATCATCCTTAACTTATGTATGCTTTATGCCTGCATATGGTCCTTTATTAGAAGAATTAGGAGCGGGATTTGGTACTGATAATACGAAAATGTATTACAATGGCGCTTATATCTTAAGTGAATTTGCTCCCCAGGAAACCAGAATCTACGTAAAAAATCAGAATAACTGGGATGCAGAACACGTATATATTGATAAGATTGTTGAACGCTATAATGCAGAGGCAAATACTTTAGCACCACAAATGGTTCAAACAGGTGAGGTCGATTATGCTACTATTGAATCCGACATTGTAGATGACTGGTTAGCAGATCCGGTAAGGTCGAAAATGTTAAGTAAGAGCCGTATTAAAGTGGATTATTCCTATTTCTATAGTTTTAACTTTGAACCAAAATTTGATAAAGAGTATGAACCGGATAACTGGAGAATTGCTGTTAATAATGAAAACTTCCGTCAATCCCTGAAAGCAGGTTTAGACAGGGTCAGAGCTCTTAGCGTTTCTGAGCCGGAAACACCAGAGGTTTTGATAAACAATACTATTACCCCTGAAACTTTTGTTACGAACCAGGGTAAAGATTATACCAGTTATGGTGATTTAGAGGCAATTAGTAAAGGTAAAAGTTTTGATGAAGCAGCAGCTCTTTCTTATAAAGAAGCAGCAGTATCCGAACTTACAGCAGCAGGTGCTACTTTCCCGGTTAAAATCCTTATGCCTTACAATCCAACCGTTGGAGATTGGGCAAATGAATGTGTCGTTGTAGAACAGCAATTAGAGAATTTACTAG
The DNA here is from genome assembly GCA_937901695.1 of uncultured Anaerocolumna sp. Taxonomy (GTDB): domain Bacteria; phylum Bacillota; class Clostridia; order Lachnospirales; family Lachnospiraceae; genus Anaerocolumna. Next base: position 14,466 of record CALDJN010000234.1, on the reverse strand, counting down.
GTAAAGATTACATAGATATCATTGTTGAAGCGGGACCTTCCACTAACTTTTTATCTGAAGTTCGCCGTTCCGGTAAATATGCATTTATGAAAACCAACTGGGGAGCTGATTATGCTGATCCTCAAACCTTTACAGATCCATTTACAGCAGGGAATACCTATAGCTTTATGGATAAAGCTATGGAAAATGGAGATGGTGTAGCAGATACGGTAGCTGAATATTATGCATTAGTAGATGCAGCAAAGGCTGATACCCTTGATTTGGATGCACGTTTTGAAGCATTCGCAAAAGCGGAAGCATATTTGATTGATCATGCTTTAGTTGCTCCTTATGCACTTAACGGTTCCTATTATCAAGTTACAAAGAAGGATATTTACGAAGGACAATATGCACCATTTGGTGTATCCATATTACGCCATAAAGGACAACATTTATTAGATAAACCAGTTACTATGGAAGAATTCCAAGCTTCTAAGGAACAATGGGATAAAGCCCGTGAAGCACTGGCGAAATAGGTAGGTTCATCGTAAATATTTCAAGTAAGAATGGAATATATATAAAATAGGTTGTCTCAAATGGTGGTTTATACTGCCATTGGATAACCTATTTTAGTATTATAAGTTGATTTACATGAGACTGGAAGGCGTCACTAATGTGATAATGTGGCAGTACTAGAGTTTGACAAATCAGACTCTTTTTACAATATATAAAGGAGCAGTACAATGGTAAAATATCTGTTAAAAAGATTTGCAAGGTCCATATTAACTCTGGTTATCATCATATCTGTTGTGTTTATTCTGCTTCGTTTGATGCCAATTGAAGGATATTTTCAGAACTATGAAAAGCTTACCAATGAGCAGATTCAAGCTGGTATACATAACATGGGATTAGATAAACCTGTACTTATTCAATTAAAAGACTTTTTTATTCAACTTTTACATGGTGATTTGGGAACATCCAGAATCTATCGTGCTAATGTACCTATTACTGAAATTTTGGCAAGTAAGATTCCTATTTCCTTACAATTAGGTGGTATTGCATTAGTGATTTCCTTAATTATTGGTCTTCCATTAGGTTCTCTTATGGCTCGCTCTAAAGGTAAGTTCTGGGATAAATTTGGTACTGCATTTATTGTATTTGTTCAGGCAGTTCCGGCAGCAGTTTATTTTTTGTTTATTCAGATATTCGGAAATGAATGGTTTGGATTCTCCATGTTATTTAGTAAAGATAATTATTCCACCTGGATTATGCCTATTCTATCTATGGCTATTGGTAACACAGCCTATTATGCCATGTGGATACGCAGATATATGGTGGATGAAAGTAATAAAGATTATGTAAAATTAGCGAAAGCAAAAGGTGTTTCTGATAATAAGATTATGATGAAACATGTTTTCCGTAATGCTTTTGTTCCTATGATACAATACCTGCCTACTTCCTTTTTAAACTCTATTGTTGGCTCTATTTATGTAGAATCCCTTTATAGTATTCCAGGAATGGGCGGCTTATTAGTAGATGTTGTTAAACGTCAGGATAATACTATGGTACAAGCGATTGTTATTGTCTTTGCCTGTGTTGGTATCCTTGGATTAATGTTAGGTGATTTGCTTATGACATTAATTGACCCTCGTATTAGTTTGAATAAAAAAGGAGGTGCTCGTTAATGGCTAAGTTTGGTAGTTGCAGGGTTAAGTTGGAGGAAAGTGTTACGGAGATTCTTCGGGCGCAAAGCGGTCCTCAGAATGACAGGCGTGAGGGGAAAAGTGGACGTCGGGATGAGATTCTTCGGGCACAGGGCAGCCCTCAGAATGACAGGCATGAGGGGGAAGGTGGACGTCAGGATGAGATTCTTCGGGCACAGGGCAGCCCTCAGAATGACAGCCGTGGGGGGAAAAGTGGACGTCGGGATGAGATTCTTGAGGGGGAAAGTGGTCTTCAGAATGGGAATCTTTCGGAAAAGGAATTGTTTGAATTTGCAGGGTATGATGAAGCTTGTGCGGAAAAAATCGGATATTCCAACTACTCTTACTGGGGAAGTACACTGAGAGCTTTCTTAAAAAATAAAGTGGCAGTAGCTTTGATGGTGGTTATTTTCACAATTTTATTATTTACTTTTATTCAGCCATATTTACCTGGACAGTTTGAACCTAATTTAGTAAACAACGATGCCAGTGGTAAACTTCTTCGTAATGTAAAACCTAACAGTGAGCATTGGTTTGGTACCAATTCTATTGGACAGGATTTATGGAGCAGAGTATGGTCAGGAACCCGCACCTCCATGCTTATGGGTGTATGTGTTGCCATTATTGAAGCAGTGGTTGGCATTATTGTGGGCGTATTATGGGGATATGTTCGCAAATTAGATTTCATTTTTACAGAACTATACAATATATTGGATAATATTCCATCCACATTAGTTTTGGTGTTATTTTCCTATATAATGAAACCAAGTGTAACCAGTTTAATTATAGGCATGAGTTTAACCAGATGGATTGGTATGTCCAGATTTATACGTAACCAGATTATTATAATTCGTGACAGAGATTATAATCTTGCTTCTAAATGCTTAGGCAGTCCTACGGGAAGAATTATATTTAAAAACTTATTACCATATTTAGTATCCGTTATTATGCTTCGTATGGCTATGGCAATTCCGGAGGCTATTGGTAGTGAGGTATTTGTTACTTATATCGGTTTGGGATTACCCATTGAGATTCCCAGCCTTGGTAATTTAATTACTTCAGGCCGTGATTTATTAATGAATCCGGGATTACGATATCAGTTAATATTCCCAACCATTGTCGTATCTATTGTAACCATATCATTTTATATTATCGGAAATGCATTTGCAGATGCAGCAGACCCTAAGAATCATGTGTAGAAGGAGGTTATCTGAATGGAAAAAGAAGTTGCATTATCAGTGAAAAATCTAAATGTAAAGTTTAACCTCCGAGGTAAAATATTACATGCAATTAGAGATATTTCTTTAGAGGTATATAAAGGCGAAAGTCTTGCAATTGTAGGTGAATCCGGTTCAGGAAAGTCTGTTTTTACAAAGACTTTTATAGGCCTCTTAGATAAAAATGGATGGATTGATTCCGGTGAGATTCTATATGGAGATAAAAATCTTGCTGCTTTTAAAACAGAAAAAGAATGGCTTACCATTCGTGGTAAAGAAATAGCCATGGTATTACAAGACCCTATGACCAGTTTAAACCCTCTAAAGACTATTGGTGCGCAAATTGGGGAAGCAATTGAGATGCATCGGGGTCTAAAGGGAGCTGCCTGTAAAGCTGCGGTACTTGAAATATTGCAGGATGTAGGAATTACAGAACCAGAAAGAAGATACAAGCAATATCCTCATGAGTTTTCCGGCGGTATGCGTCAAAGAGTAGTTATTGCCATAGCGGTTGCCTGCAAACCAAAAACATTAATTTGTGACGAACCAACCACCGCCCTTGATGTTACCATTCAGGCTCAAATATTAGACTTGCTAAAGAACTTGAAGAAAAAGTATGATTTAACCACTATATATATTACCCACGACTTAGGTGTAGTTGCTAATGTAGCTGACCGAATTGCAGTTATGTATGCAGGGGATATTGTAGAATACGGAACCAGTGAAGAAGTATTTTATGATCCAAAACACCCTTATACCTGGGCATTATTATCCTCTCTGCCTCAGCTTGGCAAAAAGGGCGAAGATTTATACTCTATAAAAGGAACACCTCCTAATCTTTTCAACGAGATTCATGGAGATGCATTTGCACCAAGAAATCCTAAGGCATTAAAAATTGACTTTATAGAAAGACCACCTCTTTTTGAGGTAACTCCTACCCATAAAGTACGTTCCTGGTTAATGGATCCAAGAGCTCCAAAAGTAGAACCTCCGGAACATATAAAAGAACTCCGTAAGATGGGAGGTAAGGCAACATGGCAGTAGGTAAATCCAAAGAAAAATTATTAGAAGTAAAAAACTTAAAAGTCAGCTTTGGTGAACATAGACATAAAAATGTTGTAGTAAATGATGTAAGCTTTGATATCTATAAAGGTGAAACTTTTGGGCTGGTTGGTGAGTCCGGTTCTGGTAAAACCACCATTGGCCGTGCAATTATCCGTATTAATCCAACTCTCAGCGGTGATATTATATTTAATGGTCAGAAAATCAATGGAAAGATATCAAAAGAACAAGATCGAGAATTAACAAGTAAGATACAGATGATTTTTCAAGATCCAATGGCATCTCTTAATGAACGTGCCAAAGTAGATTATATTGTATCGGAAGGTTTATTAAATAGAAAAGTAAAGATACCAAAAGAAAAGAGAAAAGAAATGGTAGACAAAGCGTTATTAGACGTTGGCCTTTTACCTGAATTCTCCAGCCGCTTCCCTCATGAATTCTCTGGAGGACAGAGGCAGCGTATTGGTATTGCAAGAGCGCTGATTATGGAGCCTGAATTTATTATTGCAGACGAACCTATATCTGCACTTGATGTTTCCATAAGAGCCCAGGTTTTAAATCTATTATCCGAATTACAAAAGAAAAGAAATTTAACTTATTTATTTATCGCCCATGATTTATCTGTTATGAGATTTATAGCAGACCGAATTGCTGTTATTCATAAAGGGGTATTTGTGGAATTGGGAGAGACAGAAAAATTATTCAAGAATCCATTACACCCATATACTAAGGCACTTTTATCTGCTATTCCTATGCCGGACCCAATTGCAGAAAAGAAAAAGGTACTTACCGTATATGATCCTTCCATTCATGATTATTCTGTGCAGAAACCAAAGTGGGTAGAAATTGAAGAAAATCACTTTGTTCTTGGTAATGATACGGAGATAGGGCAGTATAGGAAGAGTTTGAAGTGAGCCCATAACTTTAAGGAGGTTTGCATGGATAGAAAGGCAATAAAACAAATAATTAAAAATGAAATAATTTCTGCAACAAATGCCGGAGCAGAGGTATCTTTGTTAATAAAGGATTTTAATACTCAGGATATTTTATATTCTTATGAGGATGATAGACAAGTGGTATCCGCCAGTATTATTAAGGTACCTATTATGCTTGCTGCATTAGAACAGGTACAGGAAGGAAAAATGTCACTGGATTCTCTAATAGAATTGAAAGATTCCGTCATATTAGAGGATACAGAGGTTTTTGAATATGGTGGTGGAAAATACACACTGGAAGAACTTTTGGTATGGATGATTATTGAAAGCGATAATACAGCTGCAAATTGTCTGATTGATTTATTTACCATGGAGAAAATCAATGACTTTTGTAAAAAACTCTCTTTACCCTCAACAAAGTTAGAACGAAGAATGCTGGACTTTCAAGCAGTAAAAGAGGGACGGAATAATTATACCTCTGCCAGGGATATGGGAATGCTTTACGAGAAATTATATAATAAAACCATACTTACCCCGGACTTGTGTGACACAGCTATAGGTATCTTAACGAGACAACGTCATAAACAGCTATCTCTCCGCTACATATATGACGATATAGTAGTCGCCCATAAGACAGGGGGTTTAGATAATTTAAATCACGATGCAGGAATATTCTGTCTTCCTGGTACCCATTATTACTTTGGAGCCTTTGTTTGGAATGCCCCAAGCAATGAATATGCCAGCAAATGGATTGGTAGAATATCCAAAGGAATCTATGAATATTATAAAACAAATAATGAAAGGTAAATTGGAGTATGAAATATGCATTAGTGAATAGTCCCATTCTTTCCCTTATGAAAGAAACAACGAAAGATAGTGAACTTCAAGATGAAGATTTCTATGGATATAAGGTGGAAATATTATCTCAGCCGTCACCAGACTGGTATGAAATTAGAACACATTATAACTATACAGGTTTCGTAGAAGCTTCTGACCTGTTATTAGAAGAAGAAAAGATTTATTCCTGGGATAAAGCCTATAAGATGATTGTAATTCAAGCTTATGCAGATGTTCTTTCTATGCCAAAGTTTCAAGGTCATCATAGGATTAGTTTGACACGTGGTGCTCTCCTTTCTGTGATTGCAGGGGCAGATGAAAATGGCTGGGTAAAAGTAGGACTTTGTGATGGAAGAGAAGGATATATAAAGGAGAAATTTTTAGGAGAATACATTACTACCTGGAATCCATGTGATGAAGAATGGATACGTTATCAAGTGGTAAACACAGCTCTCTCCTATTTGGGAACACAGTATCGCTGGGGTGGTAAGAGCTCACTGGGAATTGACTGTTCCGGTCTGTGTTCGGTAGCTTATATGCTAAGTGGAGTAATTATATATCGTGACGCTAAAATTATGAAAGGTTTCCCTATGCATGAAATTGCCTATGAGAATATGAAACCAGGAGACTTATTATTCTTCCCAGGCCATGTTGCAATGTATATGGGTAATGACAAATATGTACATTCTACCGGTAAAAATGGCAGTGATGGGGTAGTCATTAACAGTCTGAATCCCAATGATGAAGATTATAGGGAAGACTTAGCAAAATCTATAAAAGCAGTGGGTAGTATATTCTAATGAAAACCCAATATTATTGGGAGAGGTTAATATAAGAGTAATTTTGGAGGATAACTTATGAAAGTTGCGGATATGCACTGCGATACTATAGCAGAGATATTTTATGCAAATAAAGAAGGCAAAGAATGTAGTCTTTTAAAAAATCACTTACATTTAGATTTGGAGAAAATGAAAAAAGGGGATTACCTGCTTCAGAACTTTGCTATGTTTGTTGATATAAAAAAATATGAAAATCCATTGGAGCATTGCCTGGAATTAATTGATTTATTCTATAACCAATTAGAAATAAATAAAGATAAAATAGCAATAGCACTAAACTATGATGATATTATTAAGAATGAAGCTGCAGGTAAATTATCAGCATTTTTAACAATAGAAGAAGGTGGCGTAGCTAAAGGTAATTTAGCTAACTTAAGAAACTTCTATCGACTTGGTGTCAGGATGCTTACCTTAACCTGGAACTATGAAAATGGTATTGGTTACCCTAATTTTGAATACATAAAAGGGGAAGTACCTAATTTCAAATCACCAAATGCCACACATGGTTTGACTGACTTTGGAATTGAATTTGTTCATGAAATGGAAAGGCTGGGTATGATTATAGACGTATCTCACTTATCTGATGCAGGATTCTATCAAGTACTGGAGAACACTACAAAACCATTTGTAGCAAGCCATTCCAATGCCAGAGCAAAATGTAATCATGTAAGAAATTTGACCGATGATATGATTCGAAAACTGGGAGAACGAGGCTGTGTTATTGGAATGAATTACTGTAATAGTTTCTTAGATGATGCAGAAGATGAAAATAAGGCGGTGGGTACAATCTCAGCAATTGTGGATAACATTCTTCATTTTCGCCAAATCGGTGGATATGAGTGCATCGGTTTAGGCTCAGACTTTGATGGAATACCTACTCATCATGAATTACCAGACGCCTCTTATATGCCACTATTAGCGGATGCTTTGAAAAAGGCAGGGTTAAGCAATCATGAAATCGAAAGCATTTTTTATAAGAATGTCCTTCGATTATATAAAGAAGTATTAAAGTAAGCTATCATTTTATACAAAATCTATATTATAACAGAAATTACATTATAACAGTATCGTAGCTTTTTGTAAGTAGAAATTTAATGATATATATGAAAATGGTGGAAGAAACTATGGCGCAAGGGTATCGCAAAGTGACTATCCACTTGAACTAAATAGGATATACAGCGTATTAAGTCCAATAAATATTCTTTCATTCAGAAAACTTATTGGAAAGCGATTGAAATTACATTTTAGAAGTTTTTAATAGCAATTATGTTCATATATAGTTAATGTCACTAAAAAAAGCAAAAGTACTGGAATAGAGGTTAATATGAGGGAAATTACATTAGAAGAGAGAATAAAAGCAGAATTAGCCAGTTATAACGGAACTATGGGCATATATGTAAATGATTTTCAGGGAAATAAAGTGGAAATCAATATAGATGAAGAATTCGAAACTGCCAGTACAGTAAAAACATATATATTAGGAACCTTATTTGACCAAGTGGAAAAAAGAAATAAGAGTCTAAGTGGCAAGCTGACATATACAAAAGAAAATGAAATAGAAGGCAGTGGAATACTAAGAAGTCTTGATTATGGAGTAGAATTAACGGTTAAAAATGTTGCAACCTTAATGATTATTGTCAGTGATAACATTGCAACCAATATGATGATTGACTACTTAGGAATTGACACCATCAATGGGTTTATGCAGTCTTATGGCTTTACACACACAAAGCTTCATAACAAGATTAATTTCGATATATACGATAAACTTGGTACTACAACTCCAAGAGATTATGGTAAAATATTTGAAATGATTTGCAAAGAAGAATTAATTAGCCCGGAAGCATCCAGACTGATGTTAGAAATCTTTAAGAAACAACATTATAACTCTATGTTAACGAAAGGTTTTCCCCAGTATTTCTTAGATAGCGAAGATACCGGAGAAGATGAATTAATCTATGTAGCCTCCAAAAGCGGAAGCATGGATGCTTGTAGAAACGATGGCGGAATTGTATCTACACCTTATGGCAAGTATGTGATTGTACTATTCAACAAGAATTTTACAGATCCAATTTATTATCCGGAGCATCAGGCTACTGTATTTGGTTCAAAAGTAAGCAGGTTAATTTTTGACCAGTATTTGGCTTTAAAAGGAAGAATAAAATAATATAATTCTGATTAATTACTGGGGTGGGATTTTATGAATTCCACCTTTTTACTTTTGACTGAGCTATCTCTGAATTTAAAAAGTTTGCTAGGACGGCTTCATATAGCTTTCTTCTGATTTATTCATTACCAATGTTTTCTATGAGCCTTTTAAATAATAAAGTTATCATATATCATAGAAAAATGTTTAAAATTAAATATTAATTGAATTGTTGGTAAGTTTGAATAATACATTAAGACTTTTAATAAATCCTTAAAAATTTACAAATTTATTAAGAATATGTGAAAGGTATGGACAATGTGGTAATTTCAGGTAATATAAATATATAGAATACAGGAAGGAGGGTAGCTTTTATAAATTCACAATAAAAATCAAACAAATAAGGAGGTAGTAATTAATGAGTAAAAAGTTTTTAAAAAAGTTCATATCAATATTTTTATGTGCTATTATTTTAATTTGTACTAATGGTAATCATGTGGGTGCAGCTGAAAAAGCATTAAATAAAGAATATTTGCAAATCAATAAAAAAATCAATATGGAACTTGACAAAAATATCCCACCAGAAGAAATCTTTGAAAATTTAAGTGAAACAGAAATTAATACTCTAATGGAGGTTTATGGTACACATGAAAATTCTTCGCTTAGCTACGGTTTTGCATCAGAAGTCGTAAATAATCCTGAAGTTAAATTAATTGATGACTTAGCTAGTACATATTATGACTATTATGAAGAGCATGGAGAGTTACCTGAATCAATAGACTTAAATAAAGACATAAATACCGATAATCCTCATTTAAAAACTGCATATGCTGGAGATTATTCAACAATTATGAAAGATGTAGGTTATACTTTTACAGTTGATCAGATAGCAAAGCAGCTAGTTGCAATAGGTAGTTATTTAAAAATAGGTAGTGCTTTAGAATTTCTCAATCTTTTAGGTTTAGTAGTTGGTATGGGGATAATTGCATTTACAGCTGTCACAGTGGCTTATTGTGCAGTAGCAGTTGGGGCAAATAATTTAATTCTAACATGGTACACTCGTGAAGCACAAAATTTACTTAATGCTAGGACTTCTACAGCAACATTGGTAGCTCAAAAAGAGCAAGGAGCACAGTTTTGGGACGCTTATCTGGTAAATTATTCTGGTATGGGTGGTATACGCGTTGAAAGAGTAATAACACAAGAAGAAGCGATAGGAATAGTTAAACTGAATAAGGTAAATCCTAATGTATTAGCGATTAATTTTAGTCTTGCAGGAACTCTTGCCACTCAGGCATTTGGAGTAGGATTTAAATCTCATGAAGCACATTATACAGACACATATCCTTTAAATATGGTTCATGTTCATGCATATACGAAACCAGGTGTCTTAGGAATTACACATATATTTTATCTAATGTAATTATAAAGGGAAGGATACATTATTATATGGAATTTGAATTTGAATATGTAAGTGGTTTGTGTATTGAACTTGTATACACAAATAAAAAGTTTGGAGAAATATATGATATATATTTGCAGAATCATCCTCAAAGGATAGAAAATGCGTTTATTTATAATGAAGAATATGTAAACTTTATGGTTAAGTTATTAAGGAAAGGCAAAGGCTACGACTTTTCAGACTATGGTAAATTAGATAAAGTGTTTGAATATATTAGTGATATTTTGTTTTTGCATGATAAAAGAGAAGTAGCAATACATCAGGAGTATTATATTAATGGGTTATTAAATGATAAGAGAAAAAATGAAATTAAAGAGTTATCAAACCATTTATTTTGTGATAGTCGTTTAGTAAGATTTGAAATAAATCAGAAGGAAAATGTTTGCAAACTTTTCTTTTATAATGTAACAGTATTTAAAGATGAGGATAATGCTGAAGCAAAAAATATTATTCTTATATGCGAAGATGTAAAGGATGTTACGTTAAAAGGTACTTTTGATTTTGAATTTTTAAAAGGGTGCAGTGTTAACTCCTATAATGCATATAAGAATTCTGATGATTTATATTGTTTCAAGTTTTTATGTATTGCAAATTATGAACATTTTATTATTGAAACCACTTTTTCAAATATTTATGTAGAAGACTTTGATTATGATTCATCTCAATTTTTCATTTAGTAATTAACATAATTCTATTTAGCAATACTTAAAATAACACTGTTGGTGCATCAAACTAATGGTGTTATTTTAGTAGTTTTAGCATGTTGATTTGCTAAGCCAGTGAATCAAAAATCTACCTGTATTTACGTGTGGTAATTATTAAATAGAAGTTCTTACATAAAACATAAGTAAGTATAACTAATACAAGCACAAATCATTTAGCCCCAAATATATTATTATATATTGTTTCTTTACCTCAAGGAGGATTGCAATGAAGAAATTCAGAATAGTTGCCCTTATGATGCTTGTATTTATACTAATTACTGGATTAAGTGGTTGTAAAAAAGAAAGTAATTTAATTAAAGTACAATTAAATGAAGTAGCACACTCTATGTTTTACGCCCCTCAGTACGTAGCAATCGAATTAGGATATTTTAAAGATGAAGGCTTAGATGTTAAGCTGGTTAATGGTTTAGGAGCAGATAAAACCATGACAGCTGTATTAAGTGGCGACGCAGATGTAGGATTTATGGGGGCAGAGGCATCCATCTATGTTTATAATGAGGGAGCAGAAGATTATGTAGTTAACTTTGCCCAGCTGACCCAGCGTGCAGGTAATTTTTTAGTATCCAGAGATGTTAACGAAGATTTCTCATGGGACAACATAAAAGGAAAAACTGTTATTGGAGGCAGAGCTGGAGGTATGCCTCAAATGGTTTTTGAATACATTTTGAAAAAACAAGGAATTGATCCCAAAAAAGATTTGACGATTATTCAGAATATTGATTTTGGTTTAACTTCTCAGGCATTTATTGCTGGAACTGGTGATTATACCATTGAATTCGAACCAAGTGCCAATGCTATTGAAAAAGAGGGAGCAGGTAAAGTTGTGGCTTCTCTTGGTGTAGAAAGTGGTAAAGTCCCATATACTGCTTATTCTGCAAGAAAGAGCTATATTGAAAAGAATCCTGAAATCATTCAGAAGTTCACCAATGCCATTCAAAAGGGCATGGACTATGTACAGACTCATACTCCAAAAGAAATTGCAAAAGTCATTGCACCCCAATTCCCTGAGACTGATTTGGAAACCGTTACAGCTATCGTAAAAAGATATTATGACCAGGATACCTGGAAAGACAATGTAATCTTTGAAGAAGAAAGCCTTAATTTGTTACAGAACATATTAGACGAAGCAGGAGAATTATCAGCAAGAGTTCCGTATAAGGACTTGATTACCAGAGTATATGCTGAAAAGGCTTATAAAAAATAAGATTATTATTAAAAAAAAACTTAGGTAAATTTGTAAAGTAGATATGTAAGGTAGCATCATTGTAAAATAATCTTTCTATAAAGAAATGTAATTCATTAAAGAAATATAATTCATTAAAGAAATGTAATTCATTATATAATAAATAATAAATGGCTTTGCGATTCGCAAAGCCATTTTGAATGTTTGTTCTTATAAAATATTAGTTATGAGCAAGTAGCGCAAGAGGATAAACTTACCTGTGGGCAAGTGGAATATCCGCTTTGACGGCAGTGTATTTAATTTTGTGTCTTTATTATTTTAATCTATTCCAGAGGTCGGGTGTGGGCAGAGCCCACGAATCCCTATAAATAAGGCTTCTCGGTATTATAACCTATTCAGAATATTGTATGAAATTATAGGAAGAGACACAGAAATATTTACACTCTCGCTTTGACTTATTACTCTTCAGATGATAAGTTTTCTGTCTTTGCATTTGCTTTCGTTTCGTTTGCTTCTTCTTCATCATTATCGATGTAATCATCATCGAAGTCGTCATCAAAATCATCGTCGAAATCTTCAAGATAATCTGGAGTTAAGTATCTGTATACAGCATAAGCAATACCTGCAACTGCTGCTACTGCACCTATTACAGCCAATATAACTAGTAATGGATTGCTATCTTTTTTCTTATCTTTTCTATGAAGAAAATCACCTAGTTTAGCTGCACTTAATAATTCGTCAAATTTATTATTCATACAAACACGTCCTTTCGTAGTAAATGAATTCTTTTCTATTATACCACAAATACATGTTTTTTACTATAGATTTTCTGGAAAATGAAAGAATTGTTACAATTTTCATACTTTTTTTAGTTTTGCAAAAGAAGCCAGCATTTTTTTGGTGCCACAATTTTCAAAATCAACCGTTACTTCATAATCTTTTCCGCCACCATTAATATTCGTTACAGTACCTGTACCAAATTTAATATGCTCAACTGTATCACCAACACCATAATCTATAGCCCCCATATTCTTACCAACAAAATCTTTTGCAACAGTAGTAATATATGGTTTATCAAATAATGTAGCACCTAAATTATTGTTAGAGTAAGCCTTACTGCTGTTGCTTGCACGAGAGTTGACCCGATTTAAGGGAGTAACTCCTGATGGAGTAACTCCTACTGGTCGTAATCTTTCATCCTTAGTATTATTTAAACTCATGTAAGAATTGCTTTTTAAAGAATCTGCTTTAAATGGATTTCGTTCCATAGTAAGCAGATACCTTGGTATTTCATTAATAAATCTAGAAGGCCTGTTAAATTGCATTTCGCCTCGAACCATTCGTATAGAGGCTGCACTTAGTGACAGGCGCTTCATGGCACGGGTAATACCTACATAACATAATCTTCGTTCTTCCTCAATTTCAGATTCCGGATCATCAGCATGAATGGACATATAACTTGGAAAAATGCCTTCCTCCATGCCACATAAGTAGACATAAGGAAACTCTAAACCTTTTGCACTATGTAAAGTCATAAGAACAACCTGATTGTTATCTTCATTTAAATTATCAATATCAGAAACTAATGCAACTTCTTCTAAGAAACCGCTTAAAGTCGGCTCTTCTATAGCATTCTCCATATAGGCAACAATTTTACTTTTTAATTCTCCGATGTTTTCAATACGGTCTTCTACATCTTCTAAATCCTGACTTTCTAAATCTTCTATATATCCGGTAGCCTCCAGAATTTCATCAAATAAATCCGTAAGAGAATATTCTGCTAAAGAAAGCTTTGATTTAAGTATTTCGATTAAGCTTACAAATGGTGAAATTTTAGAAGCCATTCTACCAAGAGAAGGAATATAATCTGCGCGTTTTAAGGCTTCATAAAAGCTTAGATTATTCATTTGTGCGTAATTGTCAACTTTATCTAAGGTTGCTAAACCGATTCCCCGCTTTGGAACATTAATAACTCTTTTTATTGCCAAACTATCTAAACCATTATCTATTGTTTTTAAGTAAGCAAGTAAGTCTTTGATTTCTTTTCTGGAGTAGAAGTTAATACTTCCGATAATTTTGTAAGGAACGTTTCTTAATACTAATTTTTCCTCAAAGGCACGGGATTGTGCATTGGTTCTATAAAGTATGGCAAAATCATTATATGCCGCCTTATTTTCGGAAACCATATGTGCAATTTCATTTACAATATGTTCTGCTTCTTCATAATCACGGTCAAATTGGGTAAAAGAGATAGGTTCTCCTTCCACATTATCGGTCCATAAGGACTTGTCCTTTCTTCCAATATTATTACTGATTACCCCATTAGCTGCTTCCAGAATACGTTTGGTGGATACAGATCGGAAGAGCACACGTCTGAA
>CALDJN010000233.1 GCA_937901695.1 uncultured Anaerocolumna sp. | reverse complement strand
AATTGCTTTTGAGAAAAGTAACCGTTTTGAGCCTCCTGTTTGATTACCGATAGAAACAATAGGGGAAGCATATTCTGCTAATTTCTGAATCTTTACAGGAGGCTCAAAACGGTTACTTTTCTCAAAAGCAATTCTTGCTTCTTTTCTACAGTATTCTAATGCACGAATCAGAATATTATTAATAGTAGCAGAAGATTTTTTAAAACCTAAATATTCCGATTTAAAGTTTGAATTATAGGAGGAATACATGAAGAAATCAAGTAAATCCGGAACAACTGCCTCTGCACCTTCAGCCTCTAATAGCTCAACTAAGTAATTATTAGCAGTAGGTGAGAATTTTACAAGAATTTCTCCTACGATTCCAACTCTTGGCTTCTTAATATCTTTAAGTGGAAGTGTATCAAAATCTTCTATAATACCTCTTATGTTACGTTTAAACTCACTCCATTTACCATTTGTAACAGACTTTTTACAGATTTCTTTCCATTTCTCATGAAGTGCATTGGCAGAACCATACTCTAATTCATATGGACGAGTTCGATATAATACACGCATAAATACGTCGCCATATACCAAAGCTTGAATGGAACTAACCAGCATTTTCGTAGTTATCTTAAATCCAGGATTCTTCTCAAGGCCTTGTGCACTTATAGAAATAACCGGTATTTGTTTCAAACCTGCTTTTTCCAAGGCTCTTCGAATGAAATTAATATAGTTGGTTGCACGACAGCCACCGCCGGTTTGGGTAATTAAGACACCAACCTTATTTATATCATATTTTCCAGATAGAAGAGCATCCATAATCTGACCTACTACTAATAAAGATGGATAGCAGGCGTCGTTATTTACATATTTTAAACCTACATCTACGGCATTACGATTATCATTTCCTAATACTTCAACGTTATAGCCGTGAGCTCGTAAAGCCGGTTGAAGAATGTCAAAATGAATTGGTGACATCTGAGGTGCTAAAAGTGTATAATCTTTACGCATTTCTTCTGTAAATATGACTCTATCGTAATTATTGGGTACAATCTTTGCTTTTGCTATATGTTTATGGTCTCTGTCTCTAAGTGCAGATAGAAGAGAACGAATACGAATTCTTGCAGCACCCAGGTTATTTACTTCATCAATTTTTAAAACAGTATATATTTTACCTGATTTGGATAGGATGTCATTTACCATATCTGTGGTAATTGCATCCAGTCCGCAGCCAAAGGAGTTAAGCTGTATCAATTCCAAGTTTGGCATAGTCTTTACATAGGAAGCAGCAGCGTATAGTCTGGAGTGATACATCCACTGGTCAACTACTACCAAAGGTCTTTCTACCTTGCCTAAGTGGGAGATACTGTCTTCGGTTAATACTGCTACACCATAGGAAGTAATTAATTCAGGTATTCCATGGTTAATTTCGGGGTCCACATGATAAGGACGTCCCGCTAAGACAATACCACGTTTACCTGTTTCTTTTAAGTATTGAAGGGTTTCTTCACCTTTTTTACGTATATCTGCTCTCTCAGCTTCCATTTCAAGCCAGGCTTTATGTACAGCAGCTTTTACTTCACTATCAGAGGTATCTGTTATTTCCTTCATTACTTGGACTAAACGCTTTCCTATGATTTCTTCGCTTTCAAAGGAAAGGAAAGGATTTTCAAAGCGTATATGGTTACCTCTTAATTCTTCTACGTTATTCTTAATATTTTCACTATAAGAAGATACAATAGGGCAATTATAGTGATTGTTAGCACCTTCCACTTCGCATCTTTCATATGGAATACTAGGATAGAAAATGAAATCTATGCCTTGCTTAATTAACCACATAATATGTCCATGGGCTAATTTAGCAGGATAGCATTCGGATTCACTTGGAATGGATTCGATGCCAAGCTCGTAAATCTTACGGGTGGATTCCGGTGATAATACTACTTTATACCCAAG
>CALDJN010000232.1 GCA_937901695.1 uncultured Anaerocolumna sp. | reverse complement strand
GATAATCGAAAAGAATTTGATTTATCTGCATTTCACCATGGATGATAATTTAAGCCTATCAGAGAAAATCAAGGCTAGATACAAATCAATGTATTCTGGTGTATTCTATCAGCGATATATCTTGGGGCTATGGGTAGTCGCCGAAGGCGTTATCTATGATATGTTTGACAAGGTAAAACATACTGTAAAATCACTAGAAAGCCTTATTAGAGATACTTATTATGTCAGTGTCGATTATGGTACCCAAAACGCGACTGTATTCCTGTTATGGTGTAAAAACAATAAAGGACAGTGGGTGTGTATCAAAGAGTATTATTATTCCGGTCGAGATGAAACCGAACAAAAAACTGATACAGAATATGCTGACGATTTAAAAGAACTCCTAGGAGGTATTAAGCCAAAGGCAATAATAATAGATCCCAGTGCTGCATCTTTTATAGCAGAGTTGAGAAAACGTGGTTACCACGTAAAGAAAGCCAAGAATGATGTGTTGGACGGTATCCGTTTTGTAGCATCTATGCTGAATCAAGGAAAGATAGCTTTTTCAGAGTCCTGTATAAACACCATCTTGGAGTTTAATTCTTATATTTGGGATGCAAAAGCTTCAGAAAAAGGAGAAGACAAGCCTATAAAACAGCATGATCATGCTATGGATGCTGTAAGGTATTTCTGTTATACAATAATATTTAAAGGCAATGGAATACAATTCCTTAAGTAAACGAGGTGAGAAGATGATATTTAATAACAGTGAAAACATATTAACCACAGAAGAATTAATTGATATATATATAGATGAATTCAACGCTTCAAGGGCTCGCGAGTTAATGAAAAAAGGCGAAAGTTATTACAAAGTAGAAAACGATATTCTTAACCGTAAAATGATAAGATACGAGAATGAACAACCTGTAGAGGATGAAACTAAGGCTAATAATAAGCTTGCTCACGGATTTATGCACACACTGGTAGACGATAAAGTTAATTACTTACTATTAAAACCGTATACATTAACTTGCGAAGATGGAACTTATTTAAAAAAAGTCCAAGAGATATTAGGAAATAGATTTCAAAAAAAGCTATCTCAATTAGGGTTTGAGGCAAGCAATAAAGGGATTGCCTGGTTGCATATATATATTGACCCAGAAGGACATTTTAAAATGTTGAGGATACCATCTGAACAAATCATACCACTATGGGTAGATAATGATCATGAAGAGCTTCAAGCACTTATCCGTTATTATGATGTAGAAGTATATGAAGGTAGGCAAAAGAAGTATGTTACCAAAATTGAATATTGGACACCTGATAATGTAGAATATTATGTTAAGGACAATAATGGTAAAGTCATTCTTGATGCAGAAATGTATCTTGATGATGATAATTCGTATAAGGGACATTTTAAAATAAATAATCAGCCATCAAACTGGGGCAGAGTTCCTTTTATATATTTCAAGAATAACGACTTTGAATTACCAGACCTACAATTCGTTAAGACTTTGATAGATAACTATGACTTAACTAGATCAGATGTAGCCAATTTATTAGAGGAAATTAAAAATGTCATTTATATTTTAAAGGGTTATGGTGGAGAAAGTCTAGCGGAATTTGTAAGAGATTTAGCTTATTACAAAGGTATAAAAATAGATGCAGATGATGATGCAAGTGTTGATAAGATTGAAAACAATATTAACATAGATGCAGCAAAAGAGCACTATAGCACTCTAAAAAAGGATATATTTGATTTTGGACAAGGTGTGGACAAAAATAGTGATAAACTAGGTAATAGCCCTTCTGGCATAGCTTTAAAATTTATATACAGCGGATTAGATTTAAAGTGCAATGCAATCGAGGGATGGCTTAAATGGGGATTCGAAGAATTAATTAGGTTTATAAATATATACTTGGGAATTATCAAACAACCTTCATCAGATAAAAAGATAGAGATAGTATTCAATCGTGACATAGCCATCAATGAATCTCAAGCCATTACAGATTGCCAGAACAGTAAAGAAATTATCTCTGATAAAACGATTATTGCTAATCATCCATGGGTTGGAAATGTTGATGAGGAAATAAAGCAGATTGAGGAAGAAGAAAAGTCAAGGGAAGTACCGATGTTAGGTAATGATGGGAGTGATGAGGAATGACATTAACGTGCAATAAAAAGGCATATGAACAATTCAGAGTGGAATGCAATAAATGCCCTATGAAAACCGAATGTATTGATAATGGTAAATCAGTTGCAGTTGGATTGATGGAACAACCTACAATAAACATTAATGTAAACTTTATGCATGGTACTGAGAAGCCTACTGTAGAAGAAATTGCAAACCGAATATCAGATATGTTGAAAGATGAAATATCAGGATGCTTAAGGATGTGATACCATGGCAGACAAATCATACTGGCAAGACCGCCAAGAAAAGAAATATCTGGCCGGAGAAAAGAAAGTTAATCAATACTACAAAGACCTAGAAAAGTCATTCGAGCAATCCAAAAGAGAAATACAAAAGGTAATAAATGATTTTGTAACCAGATACGCTATTGAGAACGATACTCCGGGCGGATTCGTTACAGCCCAAAGGCTACTTAATAAGACTGAAATTGGAGACTTACAGTACTTCATAGACATGGTTAATAAGCATATGGGAGAGTATAACCAAGAACTTAATAATATGTCTATGAAAGCCAGAATAACACGATACCAGGCATTGGAGAAACAAATAGATGCCATACTTCAACAGCTTTATGCAATTGAATACCAATATAAAGGCGAAGAACTGTTAAAGGATATTTACTCAGATTCTTATTATCAAACATGGTTTAACATAGATCAGTACCATGGTTTTCATCAGGAATTCGCACAGATTAATGCAAAGACAATTGAGGAATTGATAAAATATCCGTTCAATGGTGCAGACTTTAGTGCAAGGATATGGAAACAGAAAGATTATATGCTCCAACAGCTGACTGAATCTATTACAACTATGCTGATTCAGGGTAAAAATCCTATGACCTTATCAAAAGATTTTGCCAAAAAGTTTGGTGTAAAGGAATTTGAAGCATACCGTCTCCTGCATACGGAGGGTTCATTTATGATGGGACAGGGTACTCTTGCAGCATATAAAGAAGATGGAGTTGAAAAGTACCAAATACTTGCCACATTAGATATTAAGACTTCAGATATTTGCAGGGAACAGGATGGAAAGGTTTATGATGTTGATAAAGCTGTAGTCGGTGTAAATTACTGGCCATTTCATATGTTTTGCAGAACTACCGATGTTCCATATTATGATGATGAAGACTATTCTGAGGATACTAGGGTGGCAAGAGATCCGGTTACTGGTAAGAGTTATGAAGTGCCTGCAAATATGGCATACAAGGAATGGCACGAGAGATATATAGAGAGTAATCCGGATGCCGTATTATCTGAAAAGAAGTGGAAGAATAGACGCAGTGATAAAAAAAAGTATGAAAATTATATGGATGTTCTTGGTAAGGATTTAAGTTCAAATACTCTTGATGATTTCCAAAATTTGAAGTATACTAATACTGAGGAATGGAATCTTACAAAGTATAATTATAAACTCCAGAATAAACTAAAGGCCGGTGATGGAAAACATTTAGAGAAATATGACAAATTAAGTATAGCGGATGCAAAATACACAGGTTATCTGTTTAATCCTAATAATACCGAAGGGTATGCAAAGGGAAAAGCATTTACAAGTAGGTTGGGATACGATATAAATAACTATAAAGAACTGGATAAACTCATAAGAAGCAATATTGGAAAATTTCCAGTTATATATA